>JAEORV010000061.1 GCA_016840695.1 Promethearchaeota archaeon | reverse complement strand
TCCTCCAGGACGAGGATGGAAACACAAAAGCAAAGCTTAGAGTTCAAGCAATGAGAACAAGATATTAAATACTACTCTTTTTATTTTTATTTTTTTCTATAATTCAGCATCACTAGATAAAATAGCGCTATTCATATGTTGAAATCTTAATTAAGAAGAAAAAAGAGAAAAAAAGAAAAGAAGAAAAATGATTTCCTCTATTCGCTTTCTGATTCTAAATCGCTAGCTAAATCATTTGCTAACTCATTTCCAGCGTCAAAAACCATTTTAACAGAGTTAAAGAATAGATCATTGATGACTTCATCTTCTTCTGACTCATCTTGACCTAGCTCTAAAAACATTTTCCTAATTTCTTTCATTTTTGGTACTTCAGATTTGCTTTCTTTTTTTTTGTCTAATAAATTTTCCACGGTATCCAACCTCCAAATTTATTATTTTTTTGTTTTTGATTTGTTATATTACTTGTTCTTAAAATTCCGGTTCTACCCGAAGTGTTTCAATTATATTAAGAATATCCTCTGCGAGTTCGTATCTCTGGGCTCTAAACTTCTCCCGATTTAATTTCTTGTCGACTCTTATAGGATTTCCAACCTTCACTTTCAAGCCGTCTCCCGGAAAAATGCCTAACAACTTAGTTTTATAACCATAAATTGATAAAGGAATTATTGGGGTATCTCCTACAATTGCGAACTTGATTATGCCCGCTATAGATTTAATCTGAATTTCTCGATCGTGCTTTGCTTCGGGCGTCATCGCAACTAAATCGCCTTTCTCGTTTAACAATTCAAATACTTTGTCTATGGGCTCCGTGTCGTCTTTATCAATCGTGCTCCTAAACATTCCTAGCGATTTAAATATAGGGCCATAAATTTGATGTTTCATTAATTTATGATTAATCATGAAGTGTACCTTGCGTCCAGTTAATTGACTTACAACTAGTATATCTCGAATGACATTCTTGGAAATCGTAACTAATATAGCTTTGCCTCTTACTGGTACATTCTCTTTACCTTCAATTTTTAAATCCAATACGGCTTTTAATCCAAGTCCACCTATACTCTTGAAACCTGCATAGAGGAGGTCGAATCCAAGAGCCTTGGTGTTTAGTTTATCTTCCTTTTCTTCTTTCTCTACTACTGTTGAACTTTCTACCATTTTTTTCATACCTCATTTTATATTTTATATATGAATTCGTTAACTTCTTCCATTCTTTTTTCGTAATATTCTTTAAGATCGTTCTCATTCACGAACGTGGGAATTACTTTTTCTGTAAAAATATCAAAAATCGTTGATAGTCTTGCTTTATGCTTGAGCGTTTCTAAAAAATCTTCGTTAAGACCGGGTATTTGACTTAGGATCTTATTTATAAAGTCTGACATGTTAGAACACCTCCCATTTTCCGCATCTAGAACCCCAGCGGGCAATCACTTTATTCTCGTCTGATGGCATCTTAACTTGGACAATTTCGCAATTGTTAGGACAATCACCGCAGTTAAAAGTTGATGTTTTAAATTCTTGTTCTGATACATCGAGACCTCTAAAAAGCGTCTCTGTTTCGTTATCAATATAGTGATCTCTCACGAGAATTGCCATTCCTAAGGCTCCCATTAGAACATTATACTTGGGTACTTCTACCTTGCAGCCAAGGTGCCGCTCAAAAGCTTCTACAATTCCTTGATTATAGGACACGCCTCCTTGAAAAACCACGGGTTCGTCTAAGTCCTTTCCTTTAGTTATGTTATTCAAGTAATTTCTAACTAACGAGTCGCACAATCCAGCAATGATATCTTCACGAGAATGTCCTGCATTTTGCTTGTGGATCATGTCTGATTCAGCAAATACAGTACATCTTCCAGCGATAGATAATGGATTATTTGACTTTACAGCATAATCCCCAAACTCTTCGATTGCAATTCCTAACCTCGAAGCTTGATGATCAAGGAAAGAGCCGGTTCCTGCTGCGCACACAGAATTCATCGCAAAGTCAATGATGATTCCATCACGAAGAATTATAATTTTTGAATCCTGACCTCCAATTTCTAATATAGTTCTTACATTAGGGTACATCGATTGAGTCGCTACTGCATGAGCGATTATTTCGGTCTTTGCAAGATCGCCTCCAACAATTGCTTTTGTAAGGTATCTTGCACTACCCGTGGTACCGCACGCTTTAATTGTATATGACTGTAGTTCTTCGTTTTCTTGAACGGCCTCTTTTAGTTTTGCCATTCCGTCTTTTACAGAATCTATTGGAGAACCTCTATTTCGTAAAAAAACATGAGTTAATAAATTGCCATCGATGTCAATTAAGACAAATTTACAACTAACGCTACCTACATCGATTCCCAGAAATGCCTCTTTTTCAGCTTTGCTACCGTCTGTTTTATCTGAAACCTGAACCATATGTTCTTACCATTATTTTGGTTGAATTAATTCAATACATTCGTGACAAAAGTTATTTCCATAATGTCCATATTGTTTTTGATTGTTTACAAGCTTTACTTTATTTGTCTTAACATCTTGATTACGCCTGGAATGCATCAAGTCTACAAACGCTTCCAGTCTTGTTCTCATGCCTTCAACTCCGCTCTGCTCGTCAAACGAGAAGTAGATAATAGGCATGTCGTACATTTTCTTTAATTTATTGGTTATGATGGTCCGCGCTACAACTTCTGGCATGCAGGTGAAAGGATATTCGTGAACAAATCCATCAAATCCTGCATTTGCTTTGTCAATATATTCGCCTAGAACCCACCTACATTCGCCTCCAATGTCGATCGGCACGTAAGGCTTTGCAAGGTGTTCGTACCACTTTCTATGAAAATTAACGTGAAGTTTATGCATTACCCAATCGTAAAGGCTTATAGATTGGTGAATTTCAACACCCATCTCGCCTAACTTTTTTCTAAGATCAATATTCACATATGGTTCCAAACTAATGTGAATTTCTCCCGAAATACCTACTCGCAAGGGATTTCGAGTTCTGTCAATATCCATGTTTGCGAAGGTGTTTTTAATGATTGGGCGGAATTTTCGCAATCCTGAGAGCGAGTTTGTTTGATCAAGTTGTTGTAATAAATCATTGACCACGTGAGTAGTATCGCCTTGGGTTCGTTCGTACGCTCGGAATAAACCTTCGGCAGTTTGGATGTCTTCGAGTAATTTTGCTTTTTTCAGAAGCATTATAACGGCTTTTAACGCTTTTGAATACATGCTTACGCTTTTTGAAGGGGATACATCAAAAAGCACTTTGACCCATTTGAACTCGAGCAAATCTGCTTGATCCAAGGGAATTAACCTAAAATCTTTATAACCTAAATCTCGTAAAATACGCTCTTGCACGCTCGCATAGAATCCAAAACGGCAAGGTCCGCAATCTATTGCCATCACGAGAGTATCAGCGCCTCTCTCGAGAGCGTTTTTAAAATCTCCTATCGTTGCCTTGAATGGAAAACACACAAATTCCGGGCTATGTTTCACACCAAATTTAATCGTATTTCTATTAGTCGGTTCTGGTACTATGACTTCTGCGCCCATTGTTTCGAAGAAAGTTTTAAAAGCCACCCAATTAGGACCCATGTTTGGAAACGATACAATCAAACTTTTATACCTCCGATTTGATTTTTGATTTTACTTTCTTCTTTGCGTCCATTTCTAGTTTTCTCTTTTTTCTCCTGATCATCTCAGTAAAACTCTCGATTCTGGTCAATAATCCAGCTTCACCGCTATGTTCATCCATTATAATATCCAAAAATGGAATTCCAACGACTTTCATGTCTCTCATTATTAATTCTGAGATAAGGCTATCAGGACCGCACGCAAAACTAATTAAGAATATCACACCATCAATTTCATCGCGCCCTTTAGTGAGGTAATACCTAATTGCCTGCATGATTTCTTCTTCGTGCCTCCAATAATTTCTAAGCCTTTTATTTACTATTACTGGAACTTTGAAGAGGGACTCTGGAAGATTTTCGATCGTAATGACCTCAATTCCTTGATCTCTTAATTTTTTTTGAAAATCTAAGTTAATGTATGTATCGCACACATTATAACCGTGTCCCAATAACAAAAATTTAATATCACCTTTCGATTTCTTCTTTGGCACGGTGAATGGAAGATCTCTTTGGACTAATCTCAAGGCGTGATTTACAGGTACACCTTTTCTAAGAAAATCTTGATATTCTTTAAAATATTCTTTAGCTGTTTTATACGATTCTAAAGCTCTTGATTGACCGACACCTAACTGTTTTCCAAGCTCAATAACAGATTGAGATATCGGGAATTCTTTCACATTTACTTCAAAATTTAGCATTTTTGGGACGTTCGGAAGAATTCTAATAACATCTGGTAGCGATAAGAATTTTGGGCAGAAATATGCGTCTTTATCTTCAGCCACATACCTTGGAACAAAAAGATAGTCCAAATCAGGATGATTCTCGATGAGGTGTAGAACGTGGCCATAGAATACCTTCATAGGAATGCAAAGTTCTCCAAAGCCCATTTGAACGCCTTCTTCCACGATCTTTTTGCTTGTGGGCGTGCTAAGGACAATTTCAGCACCTAATTCTTCGAGTAATTTCTTCCAAAATGGGAAATATCGGTAAAAATGAAGTGCTCTAGGGATTCCAACTTTAACCTTTGATTTGGGTGCTCCTCCAGACACTTCCATTTATTAATATCCCCTTTTTTATCCTAGCTGTTATTTATATGTCTTTATCGTCATAGAAGTTAAGTTGCGTAATTCTCGCCATCAAATTTTCAGTCAACCTTTTAAGTTCGGCGTAAGGTGGCATTGGCTCGTTGAAATATTTTGCATGCTCCATAAACGGCTCGCCCATTTTGTAAACGCTTCCCTTTCCAAAATTTAGCATTTTTGCATGTTTAGGATATGTTTCTTCCGTGCCAGTAATTCCTACCGGGAGAATGGGTACTTTCGCTTCTATCGCCATGCGCATTGCTCCAGTGTGACCTTCTAAAACTTCTGGCCCTCCAACTGTAGTGCCTTCAGGATACACCATCACGAGATCTCCATTTGCTAAGCATTGCTTACCAAATTCATACGATCCCGTGTCAGATTCTCCTCTCATGAGAGGAAATGCGTGATGAGTTCTAGTCCAAGCATTAACTATAGGGATTTTAAAAAGCGACTCTTTAGACATTTGAAACATTTGCCGTCCATGTAATCCTACAATAGTTGCGTTCATTATTACATCCCATTCCGAGTTATGATTTGAACACACGACAGCAGCTCCTTTTTTAGGCATGTTCTCTTCGTATCCAATCTCTTTATACGGGATTATCGTCTGACTCATATAGTTAACGAGGTTTGCACTAAAATGATATATTATATCTTCGAATCGTCTTCGAACACCGAACACTTCTAAAGCCTTTAGCAGAGAATACCACGAATCGTCGATAAATTGTAAAAAATTCTTGCCGTAAGCCTTTAATGTCTTTTTAAATCCGCCTGATTTTTTCTCGGCGTCTTGAGGTGAACCTATCGAAAGTTCCTCGGTTTCAAGTTTCTTCTTTAATTTCTTACTGCTTAAGAAATTGACATTGCCATCTAGTAAGTCTTGTACTTTCTGCTTTAACTCAGCAGAGAGTTTTGTAATTAATTCATACGTGATGTCATCTGCTGAATATTCGTCATAATAAATTGCTTTACCCACTCGTACATTGACTTTAGCTGGTTTTACAAACATGCTGCCTTTAGGCAATACATTGCTCGAACCAATTACTGCGGCGGGAACGATAGGAACACCAGTTTCGATTGCGAGTCTTACAGCTCCAGTTTTAAAGTCTGCCATCTCGCCATCAACATTGCGGGTTCCTTCTGGAAATATCCCTACCCATTGTCCACTTGCGAGAATTTCTTTCGCCTTGTCCCAACCTTCTTGAGGATTGTCTCTATCGAGTAGGAAAGCGCCTAAATTCGTAAAAAGGGTTCTTACCAGAGGTGTTAGGAAATTTTCCTTCTTACTCATCCACTGGATTCTGATGTTCTCCGTCGCCGAACCTACAAAGAAAGGATCGAAGTGGCTTTCGTGGTTACTAATTAAAATTCCAGGACCGTATTGTGGAAATAAATGACCGTCCTCGTTTTCCACTTTAATCCGCCACACGAACCTCGTGAGTAAATGCACATAAATATGAGCGCCCCACCATTGTAACTCTTTTTCCTCCTCAGTAAACCGTAATGCGTCAATTATTTTTCGGTATAGGTCATTGAGAGGATCAATTGGGTTGTATTTCAAAATTTGGTTCATAATTTCGTTGGACGACTTCTTGAACTTGATCTCTTCGAATTCCTCTTCTCCTTTTAGTGGAGTTTTTTCTTTTATTCCATTTTGTTTTGAGCCTGGTTTTGATTCTAATTCCATTTTTTTCAACTCTTTAAGATTTTATTTTTGCTGATTTTTGAGTATTTGAACTTGATATAGTGCCAATTCCAATTAATTCGTTTAGTTCTTCTAACGAGTCAATCAACAAATCTGGTTTTAAATTTGCTAAGATTTCTTTGTTACTGATCCCGCTTGCTATTGCTATCGTTCCGCATTCCGCCTCTTGTCCTGCTTCTATATCTGTTGGCATGTCGCCAATCATTATAATCTCCCCATTCTTAACATTAGAATATTGACTTAAAACGGGTTTTAAAGCGTCTGGACTTGGTTTTAATGAAGTAAGCTCGTCAGTTCCATATATTCCCTTGAAATATTTATCTATTCCATTTCTTATTAGATGTTCCATAATCTTTTCTTTTTTGCTGTGAGAAATGATGAATATATCATATTTCAGCTTTTTCCTTAAAGTATCAAGTAAGACTTTAGTCCCAGGGAATAGTGGGGCTTCTTTTGAACGCTCTAAGAACTTAGAAAATATTTTAGTCGAAATCATTACTTTCTTAAGGAACGTTATATCCTTGAACGCAGTTATGTATTTGAACATGTCGTAAGATTGAAGTATGATTTTAGGTAATGGGTATCCTTGAAGCGTTTCTAATAGCGCCCCAATCTCTTGAATGGTTAATTCCATATCAGCTTCAATTCTATTATCTGTGAAAATCTCCTCAATCGATTTCTCCATTGCTTCCTTTATATCAAGGAGCGTTCCATCGAAATCAAAAATGATCCCCTTTAACGATCGAGATCGAAGCCGATTAATTAATTGATTGTCGCTAGTCATTCTGTTAATTTCCTTGTTCAAAATCTATTTTTTTATTAAAATTTTAATAAGTTTTTAATAAAAAGATGGTTTATATAAACACTTGTTTAATAAAAGTAGATAGTGTTTATTTAAATTTAAATCTAACCCCTATATTTTACCACAAACAATATGCGCATGAGTATTATTTTTAAAGATAAATATATTCATATCATCATAAACATTTATACAATAGTTCTAAATTTAAATTCTGAGTTATTTTGAGTGAAAAAAAAATTAATGATCCAGGCTCCAATTCGTTCAAAAGAATATCAAACTATATTGAGATGTTCAATTTTCCCCGATTACCCGGTTCCAAAGGGGAAGAAAGAGCTATTGATCTTACTGTTAACATCTTTAATGAAATTGGATTTGAAAATGATCAAGTAATTAAAGAATCTTTTGAGTTCTCAAATTTCTATTCTACCGTCCTAATTAGACTC
>JAEORV010000060.1 GCA_016840695.1 Promethearchaeota archaeon | reverse complement strand
AGTCAGAAAAAGTGATAATCTCAATGGCAGACATCGTGACGAACCTTCCGATGAGAAAATTCATGGATTTTCACTCGGAAAAAGGAGGTATTGCAACAATTTCAATGAAGACGGTTGAGTCTCATATCTCTCAATACGGAGTGGTGCTTTTGGACAATAATCGGAAGATATACCTCTTTTTAGAAAAGCCTGCGCCAATGGAACTCTATTTGAGCAGTATGGCACAGAGGACCGATCTTTTTCTCCATACGAACATCATCAACACGGGAATTTACGCCTTCAGGAAGGATATTGCCGACGTTCTCGATCATAACGCTAATTTAATGGATTTTGGCGGCGAAGTCTTTCCTTTCCTTTTAGAAAATACAGATCATGAGTTATATGGCTTCGTGAAAAACTACTACTGGTTGGATTGTGGCAATGCTCAAACATACATGTGGGCAAATTGGGACTTGTTACGAAAATACGCCTGGCCGATCACGCCAAATGGCAAGGAATACGATGATATTTTTGTCATGGGCATCATTGATTCCGGGAGTGATATTGCCATAGAACGGCCAACGTGTTTCGGTCAAAATGTCTTGTTAAACGGCAAGATTAAAATAAAAGCATTGAGTTCCATTGGGAGCAATGTCATGATAGGGCAAGAAACGACCATCGAAAAGAGCGTGATCTGGGAAAACGTGATGATTGGGGCAGGATCAAGCATCGACGAATCGATCATTTGCAACGATTGCGAAATTGGCGAGGGTGTCGATTTGAAGAAAGTTGTCATTGGGCCTTATTGCAAGATCAGTGATAACACCAAGTTGAGAGATACAACCATTGACATGGGGCAGCAAATTTAAAAGTTTTAAAAAAGATAATAAAATAAACAAGACTATTTTTTAGCAAACGGTTCTAAATCAAGGTCCATAAATATTCCGTCGTTGCTTTCTAAAATGCCCAGGAAATGCCATTCACCTTCATCTACATTTTGTCCAGAACCGTACTTAGAAGCCATTTCATATAGCCTGTTGAAGTTCTCATAGTGTAAGGCCATTCTATTTTCTGCGTAATCCCTTGCACTCCACGTTGAGATTAAAAACTGCCAATCGGAACTCTGTAAGAGTAGAAGCTCCCTTGCCATCTGTTTCAGGATTTTTAACATGGATTTGTCACCATTATTTTTGTATCTCGCAATGATTTCTTCGCTCTTTCCCTCGCATTCGTATATCTTTTCCCAGGTCCAAGTAGTCCATTCATTCAACCATACCCAGTGGCTTGAACCTTGACCCCACGAGCCTTCTATGATTTGAACGACCTTATTTGGAGGGTTTTGTTCGACGAAATTTCTCGTGTGAGTCAATTCCACTTCGGGATCGTCTTCTAACCACCTTAAAACCCGCGCGAGCCACCAATTTCCTTCAAACCACCAATGCCCGAACAATTCACAGTCATAGGGGGCAACCACGATGCCATGATTTCCAAATTTGCTATTATGTTCTCTAAGAATGTCTTTAATCAAGTTAACGTAATGCCCAGCATTTTCATCCAACTTTCCGGGTATATCGTCTGGCCAATAAAGCATTTTTTTACCCAGATCAATTTTAGCACCAGTTACTTTCCAATAACGTAATCCGCCGGGGTAATGCTTCTTATGAAAATCTAAGTATTCAGCACATCCAGGATATCCGTGCTCGCCTGACCACACGACAATTCCCGTTTTTTCGTCGCGCGTGAAAAAAGCAACGGGAGCTTCTGCAGATTGAGTTGAAACTAAGTATGGTTCGTAAGGGGATTTCTCAAACGACACGGGAATTTCCTCGTACTGGGATGCAAATTGCTTCCATAATTCTTTTAGTAAAGGGAATCGCGCTGCGTAAACGCCTTGCGATTTTCCACCTAATAATAAAGCGGTGTCTACGAAAAAATATTTAAGGCCATTCTTCGCCAAGAAATACTCGATACCAGGACGATCTGACTCCTCTCCGGAAATAGGATTCTTCCATCGATATCCTGGACGATAGGCGCATTCAGGAAGCCACACACCCGTGGGGGCCCTGCCAAAATGTTTTTTGTAATTATCCACAGCTGTCTTGAATTGAGCGTCAATTGATGTGTCCTTTGAAAGTAAGGGAGCGTATCCGTGAGTAGCTCCACACGTTATGATGTCAACCAAGTTATCGTCTTGAAGTTTTTTGAACGCACCAACGATGTCTCGGTTAAAGCGGTGTACAAAAATTTCTTTCATTGATTCGTAGAATTCTTCCCACCATTTAGTCAGTCTAATGCGACCTTCCTCGTATTTATTTTCGGTGAAATCGTCGTAATCGTGCAATGCGGCTCCAATTTTTTCGTCTAAGTAGCCTAAAAAGCCGTCAGTAAACGAGTGGCTTTTTAACATCTCGCATAATACCGGAGTCAATCCAATTGTCAATTTAGGATGATAACCATCGTCAACGAGCTTGTAAAGCTCCATTAAAAGAGGCAGATAGGTTTCAGCTGCCGCTTCGTTTACCCATGAAGTGCCGTGAGGCCACACTCCATGTCCTAGAACCCAAGGTAAATGAGAATGTAATACCAGCGAAAACGAGCCTAATGATTTTTCTGTCATGATACGTAATTTTTCCTTTTTTATTTGTTTTACAAGTTTTTAAAGGATTCATGTCTAAAATATTTTTAGAATCGTATTTAGATTTATAATAACAGTTAAATACCTAACCACATATGTGTATTAATATAAGATTTCCATTAGTGAAATTGTGCTCAAAGTATTAAATGGTTTAGATGGCTCAGAATCAGAAGCTCGATGAACTTACTTTCAATGGCAGGATCGTTGCGAAAGCAAATTATGTCTTCACGCCAGAAATCTCATGTTCCTTAGGATCCATACATGGAAGTTTGTTTAATCAAACAGAATCGTTAGTAATAGGGAGGGATTATCATAACGACAGCCGCATGCTTAAGAGAGCCTACACGTCGGGAGTTATGTCAACTGGCGTTAACCTCTTGAATTTAGGAGATTGCACCTTCCCCATGCTACAATTCACGATTAGGAGATTTGGAGCAAGCGGGGGAGTTTTCTTTTCTGGAGGCCACTCTGCGGAGGGAATCTACGTCAGGTTTGTTGATGCTGGAGGTATCGAATTAGCGCCGTCAGAAATTAAAAAAATTACGAAATCCTTTAACAACTATCCGAAAGGAGTGAGAAGAGTCGATCCTAGCGAAATTGGTCAAATTAACGCCATACCGCAAACAACCGATATTTATATTAAATCGTTAGAACAGTTTGTCGATAAGAAACGAATTAGCAAGGCAAACTTGAAGATCGTTGTCGACTGCTCGTTTAGTCCAACGGGAAAAATAACTCCGCTTCTTGTCAATGAAATTGGCGTCGAAATTGTTGCTCTTAATACCCATTACAGGCAAAGAAGCAGTACACCCGTGCCAAACATAAACACGATTAGAAACGTGGCAGATATCGTTAAGGCGTCAAACAGTCACCTTGGCGTATGCTTCGATATTGACGGGAGCAGGATCTTAGTCATCGATGAAAATGGGCTGGAAATCAATTTTGAGGATCTCTTGATGCTTTTCATATCGTATGACGAGAGAATTCAAAAATCAAAATCTAACACGATTATTACCACGCCCTTAATTCCCCCTGTAGCGAAGAAATACATCGAAGAAAGTGGTTTTCCCATTAAAGCCGTTGAAAACTATCCAGGAGAAATATCCAGGCAGATCAGAGAAGAGCGGGCTTGTTTTGCAGCGGCCGACACCTTAAAGTTTTATTTTCCACAATTAGGTCCGCTTAGCGATGGTAATTTCATCCTATTAAAGATTCTCGAAATCATGAGCATTCAGAACGATCTCATTAGCAGTCTCACTCGAGGTTTTCCCAAAGGGAAAAAAATAAATCGTTCGATCCCCGTCTCAGAAGATTTAATAGAAAACATTCACATACGTTTGAGAGAAAAACTAATGGAGTACGGGTTAAAATATCACGATATTTTAAATGAATTAAAGGTTATCGGCGATGATGTATATACTTTAGTGAAAGTGGCATTATATAGGGACGCAATCCTGCTCACCGCAGAATCTGAAGACATAGAAAAAGCAAAAAACATGGTTGCTAATATCGAAAGAATGATTCTTGATATGTGAGTATCATAATAATATCACAATTTTAATAAAAGAATAAATTTCAAAATACTATATAATAATAATAATAAAATAATATTAAAAAAAAATAAAGGATGAAAAAATGTCTGAATTAGACTTAACATCTATGGTGTTACTCATTAGTTTCTTTGTAATTTTTGGGATATTTTTGTTCTTCGATTTATTCAAGAGAAATGAAAAATATTCCTATTTTGCATATATCATCGTTGTACTTCCAGTTAACTATTTGTGGTATTTAACTTCCGTTACAGGTTCCGTCTTCGAAAACATTGATGTCCTCATGGTATATCTTGTTTTGTTTGTATTATTAGATATCTGCTTGTTACGTGATTTGATCTTTGTATATCGTAAAACTAAAGAATTCGACGATATCGTGTTATTCTTGCTATTAGGACTGCTAGTACAATTGGTTATTACGGCAATTCTTCCAGAATCGGTTCCCGCACTTCAATATCCTGAGACTGAAAAATTGTTATTCTTTTGGTTACCAAATGTACACTCAGAGGTAGCTAATTGGAACAGTGCTGTGAGAACTGCATTCCAGCTTTCTGCAACATTAATGATAGTCTTGGCCATCGTGCCAATGATACTCGACATCAAGGACGAGGAGCTCCCATTACCAGCGCTCTTTATCATCACATTAGTATTTATCCTTCCGTTCCTATTCCTGAGTTTCATTTGGTTACCCGCTGCTGCTGGTGTTCTGACATTCCTGATGTGCTTGATCTTATTTATCGTGTTACTGATGATAACGAAAAAGGAATAAATATCAAATTTTTTTCTATTATTTTTTAATTATTAAGTAAATATTATTATTGCTGATTACTGATTATAACTTAGTTGATTATCCAAATTATATCTAAACTTATGATGAAACATGGCAAAAAAAAAGGCTCCAGCTAAGGCAGAAAGTGCAATTGACAATGAAGATGAAAAAGTGGGCAATTTATTGAAGGATTTACCAGGCATCGGAGAAGTTACTTTAAAAAAACTAAAGGACGAAGGAATTACGAGCGTACGAGCGTTAGCCTTGTGTCCCATATCTAATTTAATAGATGCGGGAATAGGAGAAAAAACTGCGTCTAAAATAGTTAAAGCAGCTCAAGATGCAGAAAAATTGGGATTTAAATCTGCCGATTTAATATGGGAAAAGAGGAGAAAAATAAGAAAGTTGAGCACGGGAAGCCAGAATTTAGACGACCTCTTAGGAGGAGGAATAGAACCTGGAGCCTTGACTGAGCTATTTGGAGAATATAGAACGGGAAAAACCCAACTGGCACATCAACTCTGTGTTAATGTTCAATTATCCGCTGAGGAGGGAGGTCTTGAAGGTTCAGCCTTATATATCGACACTGAAGGTACCTTCAGGCCAGAAAGGATAATACAAATGGCAGAAGGAAGAAATTTAGATAATAGGGAAGTTCTGAAAAACATCATCGTTGGACGAGCATACAATAGTGATCACCAAATTTTATTGATTAAAGATGCTTCAAAGATCATCGAAGAAAACAACGTGAAGTTGATCGTGGTTGATTCGCTTATTACTCATTTTCGTAGTGAATACATCGGTAGAGGTACATTAGCGACAAGACAACAACTTCTTAACAGTCATATTCACGATTTACTGAGATTAACAGAAACCTACGACGAGTTAGCAGCTCTTGTTACAAATCAAGTTTCTGCTAAACCAGACGTGTTCTATGGGAATCCAATAACGCATACAGGAGGAAATATCGTCGCTCACGGTGCTACCATCAGGATCTATTTGAGAAAGGGAAAAGGAGAGCAGAGAGTTGCGAAAGTAATTGACGCTCCACATTTACCCGAAGAAGATGCTGTTTTTTCAATAACTGAAGAAGGAATTAAAGATTAAGATACGATCCTTATCTCTATCATTACTTTACTTCGATCTTCTTTAACTTGAAATGAAGCGATAAATGAAAGAATAATCCTATAAAATAGAGAGGTACAATTATTATATATTCTAGGGCGTTTATCACCGAAAAGAGTATCATTAGAAGAAATAGAATGCCTTCTATAGCCAAGCAGGTTTTACAGTTATAGTACTTAAAGTCAAAAAAGCTCTCGTTTTGCTTGTATTGAGCAAGGTATTTATCTAGATTTTCAAATTCGTCTTTCGTAATTAAAAACTTAAGCCCAACCAATTTTTTGGGAAAATATAAGAGATTCGTGCCCCAATCAAAAGTATCTATAAAAACATGTATAAATAAACAAATACCACACAGAATCAATGCGTGCCAATTGAAGATAACTCCAAGAATTATTACGATAACGCTTGGAATTATTGAATGCGTGATTAACATTCGATGGTTATGATCTCTTGCATATTTAACAAATAAGACATCAAAATCGGATGCAAACGCGCCTAATATGATAATAAAATATTCAAAAAAATTCAATCCAATGAAATAATGAGAGATGGATGCTATAATCACGCCTATGGCATAATGGCTGTTTAAATGAATATTTACACACCAAATTCTATTATTATATGTAATTCTTGCTTTTTACCCTTTTTAATACTTCTTCTTTTGTCTCAAAACCCGCAGTTCCAATTGCTTCTACGAGAAAAGATGCGGCGGAAGAGGCAAGGCACGCTGCTTTTTGCACTGAACCCCAGGACATATCAGAATTAATGTATTCGTGTAAAAATATTGCAAAATAAACATCTCCTGCACCAGTCTCGTCAATAACGCCCCTTGACGCAAATGCAGGAATGTATAATAATTCTTCTCCGTGTTTAATCAACATAGAGCCTGCTTCGCCTAACGTCATTATATATAAGCCTTTCAGGTTGAAATCATCGAAATGGGCCATTACTTCGTCTAGATCTTCACTTCCTCCTGCTAAAAGCTTCATTTCAATTTCGGAACCTTTCAATATTAAGCGTTCTCCAACAAGATCAATTATTTTTCTCATGTTTCGAATAATAGCTTTATCTTGAACATAAGAGACTAATCCATCGTCGTCAATTTTTCTTATAAAACCTTGTAAGTCTATTCCAATGAAAGCTTCAGGAAACTTCTTTAGGATTAAACTCACGTATTCATAAGAGATCTCATAACACAGAGGTGCTAAAATGATTATCTCGGGAGGGTTTTTAATATATTCGTTAGGAACATCGCGAAAATCAAGATCAGGGCTCTTTGATTTTAATGTTAACGTTCTTGAATGATCATGATAATCCAAAACGAAGTTGGTATTATTTGCATCGACCCATTTAACACCAGTCAAATCAATATTCCTATTTTTTACTTTATCTAACAACGAGTCATCAAAATTCTTTTTTCCGATAATCGAAATTATACCAATATTAATATCGGGAGAATATGTATTCAAGGATAAAGAACCAAAAGATACACTTCCTCCTAAGGTAGGATCGTGTTCTTTCTTATCTTTTATTATCATATCTTTTGCAAAATGGCCAACGAATAAAATAGAAGGATATTGAAAACTGCACATTTA
>JAEORV010000059.1 GCA_016840695.1 Promethearchaeota archaeon | reverse complement strand
GATGAAAATTTTTTGTATTAACGATTAAAAATCGTTTCTAATTCATTTTTGTTTATTTTGGAGGAGCAAGTACGATCTCTATTGAGCTTACATTGTTTTGCTGTCCGTTTTCTCCGCTTAATTGTTCAGTAGCAAGTTTAATGTCTTTATAAACTACGCCTTTTAAAAAGCGATTTTTTAAAATCTCGCATACATCAACGGCATGAGAAATCGCTCTTCCACGAGCTTTTACGGTGCATTCTTCTCCTTTGTTTAAAACCATCATTGTTGCCATTACGTAATTCATGGTAGGTCGACGGCCAATAAACACGGCATTTTCTTCTTTTCCCATTTTCGTTCCCTCTTTAATGTAAATTGCTTTTATTTAAATGTTGTTCTTTTGAATTTCTGTTTATTTAATGTATTGATGCTTTTTCGTAATTACTGATTTTTAATTTCAATACAAATACATCTGCTCTGCAATCGCATAGCAAATATATATTCCTATCAAATTTTTGCAATTTTTAAATTTTATTGTCGTGTTAATAAAAAAAATCTAATTTTTATTTATAGGTCTTTTTACTTCGCTTGTTTCTGAAGATTCATTCTCAATAGCATTTCTCTTCTCTTGTTGTTCTTTATAAACATCCCAAACTATGCTAGCAATAATTAAAAATATAACAACTACTATTAGTGGAATTAGCAAACCTGAATCCGTTAAAATGATTTTAATCCAGCCTATATATGGAATGCCGCCAATCACAACCCCAAAAATTCTATCTTCTGGTACCCATACTCCATAACCATCAGGAAGAGAATTAGCATCTCCCTTTGTTTGGAATTCCCACACTCCGCTGTTGTTTTGTTTATTTACAACTCGATGAATAACAGGAATAGATGGAGCACCAGACCATAGACCTCGGGCATCAAAGAGAATCACGTCTCCATTTTTATCTTCTATAGTACCATTTCTTATAGAGGCAGGATCAATTCCTCTTATAAATACTAAATCTCCCGTGTTAATGTTTGGAGACATGCTTGGTGAAGTAACGACAACAATAGGAGTGCTTGTATTAAGTGAGACCTGTAAAATAAAATAAACCACAAAAGAGCTTGAGATCGCCACGATTATTAAAATAACTGTTATCAGAATAGCTTTTTTTGAACCCATTTCTTTTTTATTTTTAGATTTTTCTTTTCCTCTCATAGATACTAAATCTAACTCTTGATTTAATTCAAATCTCTCTTTAATAATAAAAAGAATACGAATAAAAAAAAGTATTCAATTATTTCTCAATAACTTCTAACAGGGAATGATTTAGGAATGGATTATATTCATTTTTAGTAAAGTAATAATAGGGTGTTTAATTCTTAGTAACATGGAAATTGCGTTAGTTATCATTATTACGTGCTTGTTATGCGGGCTCCTTTTTGGGATAATTAGCACCGTCGCAGGAATTGGTGGAGGAGTTATGTACGTCCCCTTCATGTCGTTATTTTTATTACTTCCAATGATATCTGCAGTTGATACTTCTTCATTCATAATTTTGATTTCCTCAGCAGCAGCATTTCTAACTTACTGGAAGGATGGAAGGACTGATTTGAAAAGTTCCGTGATTTTTGGGTGTTTCTCAATTTTAGGTAGTTTTATATGCACGATACTTTTTGATGTGATTTTTACCATCGATAGCACGGTTTTAAAATGGATTTTTGCAGTTGTCTTGCTCTTTACTAGTATAATCATGATTAAGAAGGCGAGAAAGTCCAGACTTGCAGCTAAAAATTCAACAGAAGATCCTGTAGAATTTTCTTTAAAGAACCACGATTATAAGGCTCATCTTAAAAAAGGTATTCCACTATTTATACTGGCAGGATTTCTAGCTAAATTAATCGGAATTGGAGGAGGGGTTATTAATACGCCATCTTTAAACATCGTTTTAGAATATCCCATTCATAACGCAACAGCAATTTCAACTTCAATTATATTTTTTACCGCAATATACAACACCATAGTAAATACAATTACTGGACAAATCGATTTTATTATAGGTATATTAATCGGAATAGGAGCAATATTGGGTTCAATAGTAGGTGCCAAACTCTCAAATAAAATACCTAAAGTTGTGTTACAATATTTCGTGGCTATTGTATTGGTTATTTTGTCAATCAGGATGTTTTTCTAAATTCAGGAACCAGCTACTCTTTCTGGATATCGCGTTTGAGCTTTTAATTGTTCATGCAATAACTTATTAACCAACTCAAATTTCTTTTCTTTAAAATTATCGTCGTACCAGAGATTATTCAATTCATCTGGATCGTTTTTTCTATCGTAGATATCACCATAATTACTTAAAGTTTCGTATACGGTCAGTTTATAGTCTTCAGTTATCAAGTGCCTTAGTCTAGACTTAAGCGGTCCAACTTCTTCGTCATTTTCAATGAAACAACAATCCCGTACTTTAACTTCTGGATTTTTCAATATTGGGGAGATGTCATATCCTTGCATGTTTGGAGGATGACGTTTTTCTCTTATGCCTAAAACATTTAGTATCGTTTTCGGGTAATCAATAGAACTTACTAAAGAGTGAGAGGTTCCAGGATTAGTTACTCCAGGTACTTTCCAGATCAGGGGAATGTGTAACACTCCGTTAAACGGACACGGTCCTTTAAATAAGAGCCCGTGATCTCCCATGAGATCTCCATGATCTGAAGAAAAAACTACTATAGTGTTTTCAGCATACCCTGTCTTTTCGAGCGTCGCTAAGATTTCTCCAACACAGTGATCTACATACGATATAGAAGCGTGGGAAAAAGCGATGAATTTTCGAGCCTCCTCTTCCGTGGTTTCTCTCAAGAACGCCCTCTTAAATGGTGGATTTTTCAGATGAGGCCCTAAATATTCGTGATTATATAAATTCTTGACATCGTTAAAACTGGAAGGAAGTTCGACATCTTTGGGCTTATACATTTCTAGAAATTCTCTTGGTGGATACACGGGATAATGTGGATCTGGAAACGAGCAATTTAAATAAAACGGTTTATCACCTTTCTCTCCTCGAGAATACTTTTCCAAGAACGCAATGGTTTGCTCTTTAACATAAGTCGTGTTGTAAAGTTCCTCTGGGATTTCTTCGCAAAATAAACTGAATAAATTATCATAATTGATAGCCCATTGTTTTACTTTCTCAGCTATTTCAGGAGACTTTTCCTCTAACCAATTACTATAATGTCCGGCACATATTGTTCCATTTCCAGCGACTAAATCCACTTCTTCGTAACCATAATAAGGCAATGGAAAGTTCTCCCTTACTGGTTCATTTTGTCCCTTGTTAACAGCCCAACTCACTATATCTTCAGCGGATTTTATTTTTCGCTTGTAAGGAGCAATCCAAAATTGATGATGAATTTTGCCTATCGATGCGGTAAGCCATCCACTCTTCCGTAGAGCATCGGTTATTCGCGGAATGTCTTGATCCAGTATCATCCCATTACTTCTCACGCCATGGACGTTGGGATAAAGCCCCGTGAGCATTGTTGCACGATTTGGCATGCATATTGGATTAGTACAATAATAATCGGTAAACCTGACGCTTTCGCTGGCCAATCTATCTATATTTGGTGTTTTTACATGAATGTTTCCAAAACAACCCAGATCATCAGCTCGTAGAGCATCAGTTATGATGAATAAGACATTCATTTTTTCGCTCATTTTAATCACTAATATAACATTCTTTAGTTCTGTTTAAAAAATTATAGCTTTATGATTTTCTTTTATCTTTATACTTTTGAAAATGTGTTCTGATCTTTTCTTTATGAGACAAATATGAAATAAATACAGATACTCCTATAATACCGCATAGAATTCCTATTAAAATATTGATCTCGGTACCCAATGAATTCAAATCAGAGACCCATGGAAAGTTACCTTTGTAATAATTTAAACTTACATTTAGATAATAATTATAAATAAATTGCTCGATGGTTTTACCTGTAACCTCAAGGCTATGCTTTGAAATTGAAGTTATATCGTCATTAACAGTATGATGATAAGGCCAGGAAGGATTGTTCCAAAAATTAATTATCAAATCCGCTGATGGAATCCCTAAATTTATAAATGCCACGTGATCATCAAGAATTGAATTCGAAGATCGATATGCTGGAAATTCAGCATTATATCCTAACTGTCTTCCAACATCGAATAACTCGTCTAATAACGAGGAAGTTGAATATTGCTCGGCAATGAACTGCAAGTTCACGCCCCCTACCATGTCTAACAATAGCATGCATTGAAAATATTCAACTGAAGAGTTGTAAAATGTATCGATCTCGGATACAAACTTTTGAGATCCTTCGCACCAATTCCATCCATCCATTCCGTATCCCCCTGAATCGCTTCCTTGGTCTTCAGCGTCAAAAAATACGAACCAGATCTGACAACTTAAATTATCTTTTATTTGATTAAACACTCTTGCAAGTTCTAGTAAAACAGCACATCCACTCGCACCATCATTAGCTCCTTGTATGGGTATATTCCTATTTAAAGGATTAGGATCTTTAGTAGCTCTGGCACGGGAATCATAATGTGCTCCTAAGACTATTATATTTTTCTCGTCCATGTTTAATTTAAATAATGCGTTTTGACACGATGTCGAATGAATCGTAAAATTGTGTAATGTATAATTAAAATTAACATCAATATCCTGAAATTCTGCAACAAAATAGTTGGTACAATCCCTACTTTCGTTCGTTCCAGGGATACGATATCCAATGCTGGTTTGATTTACTACATGATCATGTGCATTGTCAGCATTGAAGTTCAAACCTACATTAATATTTTGTAACTCATCGATAAATATGAATAGAAAAGATACAGATATTATGAAAACTACTACAAATGTCACCGATTTTATATTTAACATAGGGTAGCGTTTTTTCATGTGCATGATTTATAATAAGAGCTTCAATTAGAATATTGGCATGATTTGCAAATGATGATAAAAAGTATTAATTTATAATCCTTCCCATCTTACATTATTATTATGAGTGATTCAAATTTAGAACCCGTTAAATGGGAAGATTACGAGATTGGTCAATCTGCATCGTTCACTAAAACGATAACCGAAGAGGACGTGATGAAATTTGCAGAAGTTACAGGAGATTACAATCCAATACACGTGAATCCGGAGTACGCCAAAACTCAGATGTTTGGAAAACAAGTTGCACATGGTGCATTGAGTTCTGGATTAATATCAGCGGTTTTAGGTACAAAATTGTTTGGACCGGGCATATTATACGGAGGACAAAAGGTACAATTTATTAAACCCGTGTTCTTCGGGGACGCATTAACAGCGGTGGCGACGGTAAAGGATAAATTTACGAAAAAAGAAGGGAAATTGAAATTCATCATATGCGATACAATTGTAAAAAACCAAAATGACGAAGTTGTAACCTCAGGGGAGGGTACAATAGTTTTCATGTAATTTATTTTTCTTTTTTTCTTTTATTTCTAATTATTTTAATTGACTTAATATTCAATTCCATAACGAGCACTAATTCCTTGAGAAGCGTAATAATGCTTGATCATCCGCATCTCAGTGAGTAAATCCGCCCTTTCCTTAATTTTAGGATGCATTCTTTGCCCTCCAGTAAGAATCAATTCAACATTATCTGGTTTCATTGCTATTAATTTTAGGACATCTTCCACATCAACTATGTTCATTGCAATAGCAACTCCAACCTCATCCAATATAACTATATCGTGGTTATTATCCGTGATGATCTTTTCAGCGAATTTGAGTGCCTTTTTGCCTTCTTCAAAATCGATTTCTCTAGGAATTTCGATGAGATCTGGGGTTCCAAATTGCTTGAGTTCGAAATTGGGAGTGTTTTTAATTGCCTCTACTTCTCCATATTTCGTGTTTCCTTTCATAAATTGGATCATGTAAACCTTGAAACCGTGCCCAGTTGCTCGAAAACCTTGTCCCAAAGCAGCTGTAGTTTTTCCCTTGCCCCTTCCGAAGTATACTTGAACGAGACCTTGCTTTAATCTTTTAGTAATATTAATCTACTCCTTTGTTGTGTTTCTAATACATAATTTCTATATAGAATTATGAAAGAAAAAATCTCTTATTTATAGCAAAATAATTAACCATTATTTTTCTCTTGATGAAAATATTGATAATATTCAAATTCAATATATAATTAATAAAAAAAGTAGAGTTTCAAATTATTTCGTGAAGGGAATAAAATGGGAACGAGTAAATTAATGTCTTTAGAAGAAGCGATATCAACCTTCGTTCAAGATGGCGATGTGGTGGGTATTGGGGGACTTTCTTTTTGGAGAAAACCTGTAAGCGCGTGTAGAGAAATCATCCGTCAAGGAAAGAAAAACCTTACCATCTGTACTTTCGTTGGAGGTATTGAGGTCGACATGTTAATTGGGGGAGGGTGTGTTTCTGAAGTTAAGGCCTCGTTTGTAGGAATGGAAGTCTTTGGAATGGCACCGAATTATAGAAAGGCGATCGAAGCGGGACAAATTAAGGTATCTGAGGAAAGTGAAGCGTCAATCGCATTGGGTCTTAAATGCTCCTACTTGAAAGTACCGTTCATGCCGTTAAAAGGTATTATTGGAACGGATTTTCCTAAAGTGAGAGATGATATAAAGCAATTTGAGGACCCTTTAGGTTCTGGTACTCAACTTATGGCGCTTCCTAAAATCGACTTAGACGTAGCTCTCCTGCACGTGCCTTATGCAGACGAATTAGGAAACGGAAACATTGCTGGAGCCGTGTGGCTTGACGACGATATGGCTAAAATAGCTAAAAAAACCATCATAACCTGTGAAAAATTAGTCGAGCTCGAAGACATTAAACACTTACCGGGAAAGGCGCAATTACCAATGCAAACGACGCAAGCAGTCGTCAAGGTTCCCTTTGGAAGCCACCCAACTTCATGCTACCCTAATTACACCTTTGATCCTAAACATATCCAAACTTACCTTAAGATGAATTTTAATGATTATAAACAAAAATTTATTTCAAAAAAATCCCAAGCTCAATATTTAGAAGAAGCAGGAGGAGTACAAACAATTTTAAATGTTCTTTTATAGGAGGAATGATGGAAAGAATGACTGAATACTCAAAAGATTATACAGCTGACGAGATCTTGACCGTCTTAATGGCGAGAGAAGTGAAAAACGACGATGTAATGATCGTTGGAGTTGCAACGCCAATGGTATGGGCCGCCTTTACTTTAGCAAAGCTTACTCACGCCCCGGAGGCAATATACCATTATATAATGGGAAACACCTTTGTTTACGAACCTCGTCAAGTCTCCTTGCTGTATTTAGAAATGAATACTGCAAGAGCGTATCGGTTTCAGAATTCGGGTGAATGCACGCTAGAAAGCCTTCCTTCAGACACCTTAACAACTATTGAATTTTTTAGGCCTGCCCAGGTTGACCAATACGGGAATACGAATAACATTTGTATAGGTGATTGGGAAAAACCTAAAATCAGGTTTCCTGGCTGTGCGGGTATCGCAGATTTTTCGATGTTTTACAAGCGGGGAACATTTCTCTACACAACACGGCACGATACAAAAACTTTCGTTCCCTCGGATAAGGTTAACTTCATATCTGGCGTTGGATTTCCCGATGGAAACCCTAGCATTTGTGGAGGTTCAGG
>JAEORV010000058.1 GCA_016840695.1 Promethearchaeota archaeon | reverse complement strand
ATGAATTTCGAGGGCAATCCCATATTATACTCCTTACCGCTCTTGAACAGGTTCTTAAGGACGTAGAATAACCGTTTAGCTGGCATTCCGAAAGCCATCTCGTTTTCCATGGTCATGGCCATTGTCCTGTCTCCCGTCCCTGGCAAGACTACTTGGCTTTTATTTGAGATGTATGGAACGAGCACGCCTCGGATGCAAGATTCTCCATACCCTAAAAATGCTTGATTATTCACCAAATATCTTCCTTCGTAGGATAATGCATGAATGATATGCGTGACTTGGGCGGGATTTCCATACGTTAAAATGACATCGGGTATCACATCTGTTTTGGGTAATGGAGAAATGACAAATCCAATATTTCCTTTTACTTTTTCTAGAGCCTCTTTCGTCATTAATTCAGAAAATTGTAATTGAATTCTCAATTCCGCACTAGGATTACTGTGATATCCAGAAAGAATCTGGGATTTCAGGATTTCTTTACCTGGCATGTACTTCCAGCCTTGAACGAAAGAACTCGTGATGCAATGGTTATCTTCAAAAGTCATCCCCACGCTCCTTCCTAGCCTTCGAGCAGTCGTGAATGCTTGGCATAAAGAGAGTCGTTGGTTAATTTTTGAAGGTCTCATTGCCTTTGTCGGGATTTCCGACTCGTCTTTAATATATTTTATTGCTAAAGGGTATGTTAACAATCTAAGCTTATCGTAATATTCTTGCCCGGCGGCTCTCCATTTCTCAATGACTGTCATGGCAATGCTCTAATTTCGTATAATTAAAAATAGAAAAAAAATTAGATTAATGATTTTCCAAAGGCTTTTGCTTTTTCCAAATCTTGCGCGTTAGGTCGCCCCGCAGTTGATTCTATATATGCTTCTTGCTTTTTTCTCTCTTCAGGGGGTAATCTTTCCAGCATCTTTAATGTGGTTTCCTTCGGGATCCCTATATTTTCACCCACGCAATCAAATTCTCCAATTACTTCAGAGCCCTTTTCTTCAATTGATTTTGTAATTCTCCTAAAAGCTTTCTGATAAGCAGTAGGACTTTGGTGAGTGTTGAAAAAGGCAAACTTCTGGGGATATTCCGTTACCTTTTTCATGAAATCTGCTACTTTTTTGTGTAATTTCCCACCGTATATTCCCGAACCTAGCACGACAAGATCGTAATTTTTCAAGCTCGAAGGATCTGCATCCTCAACTTTTAAAAGTTCGACTTCTTCACCTTCTAAACCCTCTACGATACTTTTTGCTACTTTTTCAGTATTTCCCGTATTGGAAAAATAACATACTAAAATTTTCATTATTTTAACCTCTTTTTTGTAATACTTTTTTTATTGAGATCCAAATGTTAAGTTAATATATATAATTTCATGATCTATAAAAAGTTTACACTACAGTAAAGATAATAAAAAATGAAAAAAGAAATTATTTGAATTTGAAGTTTATCAGGTCCTATCTATGCAATACTTCTTCTGATGTTTTTTCGGAAGCGAGCGAAAGTATTCTTCCGCTTCTTTGGGAGGAAGCACGGTCATCGAACCGTCAAGATTTTGGATAATACAGCCAGATTCAGTTATTATCTTGTAGTTTTCTGCGGTATCTTTTGGATTTCCCCAACATATATTCTGGCAAAATCCACACGTGAGCCTGATGTTTATGCCAGGTGCTGATTCGTTGATGTATCCGTCTTTTCGCGTTCTTTCTGGCCAGGTCGCATATCTTCTTACGGCCCTACCCATCGCTTTGTATATTTCTTCGTTTGTTTCAGGGATAGGAAATCGTCCAGGAGACCAGGTGGAGAATTTTCCGTTTTTATGCAATCCTGTAAAGCCTCCGCAAACGTATTGGCAACGAACGTATCCATTTCGTGCGGAATGCGTGTATTCAATTCCACCAAGAGTAAACGTGACCTCCTCGTCTTTTGAAAACATTTCTGCAGAACACACTTTCGTACACAACTTGCATTTCGTACAGAAAGATTCTTCAGGCGGGAGTGGTTGAGTCGGTTCAAGCTCTGCGGTAGTTACAACCGTCCCAAGTAGAATTGTTGTCCCGTAACCTTTCATTCCCACATTTCCCGACCAACCAAACGATCCCACACCAGAAGCAACAGCGACGTAGCGATGGGAAAGTCTTGGAGGCATTGTTGCTTGCCATCCTTTAATTTCCTTCTTGTAGTTATTGTTTGAGATTATTCTTTTTGATTCATAGCCCTTTTCTGTTAACCATTGAGCAAGTTCGTTAGAGATTTTTATCGATCGATAATTGAGGTCAAATCTATTTTTCTCGTGCCCATCAAAATCTTTCTTGCTTAAATAATCCCTGATAATGTCTTTATCAAAAGGGAGAGCGTAACTTATTGCGGAGCGCGCTTCCGGAATGATGTAGGTAATGTCCGCGTTAGGTGGTCCTGCTAGCGTTTCTCGCGTGGCAAAACCAACTTTTATGGCACCTCGTTCGAGTAAAAATTGCTCAATCTCTTTCTCTAAAGGCAAATCATGGTCTTTTTTACCATTTATAGTTGTCAAATAATCATCAACTTATTTTTATTGAATTTTGTTTTTTTTATTTAATTGTTTTTTTTGATACTCACGCAGTTGTCTTTTCTTTCTCAGCTTTTTTTGGCATTCGTTTCTTGTAATCTCTCGTGTATAATCGCTGGTGTTTATTAGGCATTGATTCAAACACTTCTTTTGCCTTTTCTGGGGGATAAATTTCGAGACAACCATCTTCTCTTTGAATCACGCATCCAGAATTGACTAAAGTTTTGTATCTTAAAGCGGTTTCCTTAATATTTCCACCACAGATGTAGTTACAATTGCCACATGTGAGCTGTGTTCTATATTTACCATCATAAGAAGCGGCCGCGTACCCATCAGAACTGTCTTGGTACGGAAGTCGTTTCTTTTGACTTGTCATTGCGATTTGACAGACGCGATTTAGTTCTTTATTGTTTTCAGCGTACTCATATCGCCCAGGAGACCATGTGGAAAATTTTCCAGACCTATGTAATCCATTAGCTCCGCCACACGTGATAGCACAACGCATCATGGGGCCCCTTTTGGAGTATGAAAACGTTTCTCCGCCGATTGTCACGGTTGTTGCTTCTTCCTCGCTAAACATGCCAAAAGCACACACTTTAGTGCAAATCATGCATTTGTTGCAAAATCCTTCCGATTCGGGTATCCGTTTCGTTGGTTCAAGTTTTGCTGAAGTGATTAAGCCAGCAACAAGAATGGCAGTACCATATTCTTTCGTTCCCACGTTTCCAGACCACCCAAACGAGGCCACCCCAGATGCAACGGCTAAATATCTTAAAGAAAGTTCTGGTGGGAGGGTTATTTGCCAATTAGGAACATCTGTCCTATAATGGTTATTGGGAATTACCGATATTGCCTTGTAACCTTGCTCAATTAGCCAATGCTTGACTCGTTGACACGCCCTCCATATTATTCTGTGCAGCTCTAGGTTCTCTTCCTCGTGTATTCCACGAATGCTTGGATCGACTTTTCCGAGATATTTTAAGATCATCTCTTTATCAAAGGGCAGGTAGAAGCTTACCGCTGATTGAGCCTCGGGGAGTAAATAGGTAAGATCGGTTCCGGGTATGTCCGACTTCATTGTCTCGAGCGTGGCAAACCCTACCTTTGTCTCAAGTGGCGCAATGCTATCGAGTATCATTTCCTTGATATCATTTTCTAAAGTAATAAATTTTCACCTTTTCTTATTAATTTTATAAACCACTATTTAATTATAATAATACACTAGATCAATATAAACTTTACACCATAGTAAAGATAAAGAAATCATTCACCTTTCTTTTTCTCTTCCATTTCTTCCATCTTTTCTTTCACCCATTTAAATCCGGGAGTGATGTTCTCGTCTAATTCAAGGGGTAATAATTGCCTCATTGGATACCCAATGTTCATTGGGCCGCCCGATTTAAATAAATTGTCCATTATATAAAACAGATGGAACCCTGGAAACCCAATCCCTATCTCGTGTTCTTGTATTCCCGCAAACGCTCGATCGCCTGCGCCAGGCATGACGATTTGAGGTTTTTTACTTAAGAAAGGTCTCAAACCTCCCTTACCACAAGATTCCCCATATCCTTCAAAGGCTGAAGTGATCGCATATTTCTCGTCGTGTTCAAATGTGAGCGCGTGGATTACATGCATTATTTGACCTCCATTTCCAAATACTAAAATTGTATCAGGAATGAATCTTGTCTTCATTAATGGTGCACATATTAATCCACAAAAGCCTTCTTTTATAATATCCTCGAGCTTATCATATAATTTCTCCGCTCTTCTTCGTTCTGCATCAATATCTTTATGCCAGCCTTGTTTAACTTGACTTTCAATCATTTCCTCTTTAGATAATGGAATCCAACCATGACCTAACGACGCAGGCGTACAAAAATTGTCCTTATAAGTTATTCCATAGCTCATGCCCCATTTTCGAGACATTCCAAACGCTTGGCAGATTGACATTTTTTTGCCCGTGGCAGATGGTCGTGTATATCCTCTTGGAACTTCATCCTCGCTTTTTATGTATTTAATGGCCACGGGATACGAGGAAAGGTGTAATTTGTCGTATAATTCCTTTCCTTTCTTCTTATAATCAGATTTAGTATAATCTTGCATTTTTTTTCACAATAGATTTTTTTTATTCATGAATGATATTGTCAAAAATAGAAAAGGAGCATTTAATGAATTTCTAATGAAACTAACACGCTATAGTCCTTGGTATTAATATCTATGATTTCACATGTTACTTGTTTTTCTAATAGTGATGAAAACAGGGTTCCTATAGCACCAGACCATAGGTAGAAGTGGTCTTTGAAATCTTCTGAAATTTTTAATAATTTCACGTTTTTAAAAATATATCTTGCCGTATCTTCTTTATCGCTGATAGATTCTAATTCGATGTCCATATCTCCAGGATTCACAAAATCGATGTAAGGATATAATTCTTTAAAAAACTCAAAAAATTCCTTAAATGATTTGCGCTTTGGATCTTTTAAAAATTTCACATTCTCCATAGCAGAGTCTCTAAGAAGAGGTCTCATGTATTCAGCTACCACGTGTCCAATCTCCTTGTAATCTTTTTTGTCAAGTTTTCCTTTCAGGCCTGCTAAGATACCATTGTAAAAATTACGTACATTCCTTAATGGAATGATATTTCTCTCAGTGCTGAAATATAGCTTGTATACGCCCACTTCCTTGGCGAAAACTTTTTCTTCTTGAAGTAATTCTGGCATGTATTTGGTTACCGTGACGCGTGATGTACCTATGCCTTTCGCAATATCCGTAATCGTCAAGCCTGATGGATTTTTTCTAAGGTACTGGGCGATTTCATCTTTCCAAATTGCACCTTTTTTAACTTTCTTTTCTGTTTTTTTTGACATTATTATAGCTATTTTTTCAAAAGAATTTTTAATATGAAATTCTTTACACTAGTGATAAGGAATTATGTTATATTAATAATAAATATTGCTTCACTTGAATATTTAAGTTTTGGTTATCATGAGCGAAAACATGAATGTTTTAGTATTAATCACGGACCAGCAAAGATCCGCCCACATGAGCTGTTCCGGAAACAAGTTGTTAAAAACTCCACACATGGACTCTATTGCTGATGGCGGCGTGAGGTTCACGAAT
The DNA here is from genome assembly GCA_016840695.1 of Promethearchaeota archaeon. Taxonomy (GTDB): domain Archaea; phylum Asgardarchaeota; class Lokiarchaeia; order Sigyniarchaeales; family SOKP01; genus FT1-020. The sequence continues at coordinate 2,156 of JAEORV010000058.1, read as the reverse complement.
TATTTTTGCAACACGCCAATATGCATGCCAAACCGGGCAAATTTTTTTACAGGTCAACTCCCTAGTGAGCATAAAACTCGTTCGAACGGTATTAATTTAAATCCAGAATTACCCATGCTAACTAAAGTATTATTAAGTGAGGGGTATCACACTTGTAACGTAGGAAAGCTCCATTTCCAACATTTAGCTCCACGATATACTAGATATAGAAAAACTGAGCCTATTTCCTTGGAGTCTATTATTGATTGGTGGGATGGAAAAGTTGACATTGAGAAAACTCAAGACTATTATGGTTTTGAGGAAAATTTGCTCGCTAATGGTCACGGAGATATGATGAGCGGTCATTATTACGAGTGGTTAAAAGAACAAGGATACGACATTGAGGATTACCTATCAGATCCTGGTCGAATCAGCAAATTTACCTACGAGACAAGGTTGCCAGAAGAGTTGTATCCAACGACCTGGGTGGCGAACGAAACTGTAAAATATATTGAAAGGGCGGCCAATGGAGAGTATGAAAATAAACCATTCTTTCTCCACTGCTCTTTTCCCGACCCACATCAACCAGTGTGCCCTCCAGGGAAATATAAGGACATGTATAACCCCGATGACGTCGAACTCCCCGCAAATTTTAACGACGGGCAAAAGTTACTCGAACACGATTTTTTAGGAAAGTACATAAAGCACGGCTTTGAACCCGTTCTTCCCACTTTAATTGATGAAGAGTTCGCCAGAAAATTTACTGCTCTTACCTATGGTTCAATTGCAATGATTGACGACGGTATTGGAAGAGTTCTCGCTGCTTTAGACAAGTCTGGTTTGGCAGAAAACACGATGGTGCTTTTCTTAAGCGACCACGGGGATTATTGTGGGGATCACGGACTTGTCGTAAAAGGACCTGCTCATTTCCGCAGCGTGATAAATCCGCCATTGATATGGAAAGTACCAGGTCTCACAAAATCGTCCGTTTCAGATTCTCTCGTCAGCACGATTGATATTCCTGGAACGATATTAAATTTATTAGGAGTGGAGAGGAATAAACAACTGCAAAGGAGTCAAGGACTTGACATTACTCCAATATTAGAAGATGCTAATAAAAAAGTGAGAGAGCGGTGTTTAATTGAACACGACGAAGAACTGCTCCACATCAATAGAAAAGAAGCATATAGACTTCGAACTCTTGTAACTGAACAGCATCGATTAACACTTTACGACGGATTTGAAAATGGAGATATTTTCGATTATAAAAACGATCCTGGCGAAGTTAACGATCTATGGAGTAAAGATGAGGCATTAAAAAATCAACTCGTCGAGGAACTCATGAGAGAAATCATTAACGTTCAGTTAAAGTTTCCAACTAGAAAAGCAATGCACTAAATCAATTTCTTTTGACAGTAACTAATTTTTTCTTTACGCTAGTGTAAAGATTTAAAAATTATCTAAAATAATTATTTATAATAACAAGAAATAAAAGAAATATTGAGATTTATTGATTATGGCTCACGTGTTTGATTTATTTAAGCTAGATGGAAGTGTTGCGCTCATTACAGGAGGAGGGAAAGGCTTAGGATATTTCTCTGCAGAAGGATTAGCTCAAGCAGGAGCTGATGTAGCGATTTGTGGGAGGGATATCCACGGGAAGTTAGATAATGCTGTTGAGAACTTAAAAAAAACTGGAAGGGACTGTATCGCAATTAAATGCGATGTTACTAATGAATCTGATGTAAAACAAATGGTTGAGAAAATGAAAGAATATTATGGTAAATGCGACATTCTTGTAAATAATGCCGGGCTCGGTGAGATGGCTCCTACTAAAAATTATAGCTTAGAGCGTTGGAAGAACATGATTAATACTAATCTAACTGGTACGTTCCTTTGTTGTCGAGAAATGGGGAAAATGATGATAAAACAAAAAAAAGGCAATATTATTAATTTCTCAAGTATGGCTGGACAAATAGGATTCTCAGTAGGCTATAGCGCATATGCAACCACTAAAATTGGCATAGTTGGTCTCACTAGATCCCTGGCTGTTGAATGGGGTAAATTCAATATTAGAGTTAATGCAATTCTCCCAGGTAATATGGAGGAAGGTGTTATGGAATTCCTGCAAGATAAGGATAGTCCGATGTATAAAATGGTTGGCCCTCGTTTATTAG
>JAEORV010000057.1 GCA_016840695.1 Promethearchaeota archaeon | reverse complement strand
AAAAAATTTGTTGATTAATTTGATGATAACGAAAAATACTATTCGGAATGATGTAAATGAGCAAAACGATGGGAATTGAATGGGAAAAAACAGGTAAAAACAGAATTTATAATAATATCGGATTATTTTCAGTCTTATATTTAACTAATGCTAAAGCGCCCCGTAGACCAACCTCATCTCCTAATACCGTCATCTTAATTTTTGGAGGATGATTTATCGTAAATTTAATTGGATTTTTTTTAAATTGCTCAATTAAGGGTGATATTATTTGTTCTTTATCCTTCATCATCGCCCCTCCAAAATAAATGGAAGTACTATCGTAGAAATTGTTTATTGCTCCAGTTCCGATTTGTGTATAAAACACACAATCGTCTACGACCTTTTGAGACAATATATCGCCCTCTCTTGCTGCTTGGAACACTTCTTTTGCAGTAATTTTATACAAGTCATTATTTACAATGCCTAATAAAACCTCTGCGTTTAACTTCTCTTCTTTTATTGCCTCTAAAGCTCTCAATTGAACCCCTGTACCCGAACTGTACGCCTCCCAACAACCATGTGCTCCACAATTACATGTGATTTTACTCCGTGGCTCGACTATAACATGCCCTACCTCAGCAGCGTTTCCTTCTTTTCCTAGCATGAGATGACCATTGCAGATAACTCCTCCCCCGATCCCTGTTGAAATTGTAACATACACTAAATTATCTTTTTCGTCCTCTTCGGCTTCAAAATAATGCACTCCTAACACCGCCCCATTGCAATCGTTTATCAGGTAAATTGGGATGTCTGGAAATTTTTCTTCAAGCGGTTTTCTTAAAGGAATGACTTTAAATCCAAGGTTTACGTTGTTGAACAATTCCCCTTTTTCTAAATCTATTGGTCCCGCAGAGGCCAAGCCTATTCCGATTATGTTATTTACATCTATACCATTTTCAGATAATAATTCTGACATTAGTTGAATTACTGTATGAATGATTGAAAACTTGTTTTCTTTCAAAGTTCTAGTAGTTTTAAGTTTAATATTCTCTTCTTTCAGATCTGATGTGCATGTAGCAACACGAATCCATGTACCTCCAATATCTACTCCCACAATGTACTTTTCCATTTCTTTCACATTTCTCTATTGTTATTTCTTTATTGATATTGTTGGTTCCGTTGCATATTTCTCTAACGCTTCTTCATCAAGCTCAACACCCCATCCTGAACCTTCTGGAACTTGTATCATGCCACCTTTGTAATTTAAAGGCGTTTTAATGAGATCATCTTCCATCATTTCATCTCCAAATAACTCCATTGCATGACCGAGGGAATGGAATTTTGCCGCTGCAAGATGTATTTGCCACGCAGAAGCAATCCCTAAGGGCTGATTGTGGAGAACAACGCCCATCCCCTTCATTTCTGCGTAATTTATTGCCTTTATGGCATTAGTAGTACCTCCTGGACGCTCTGAATTTATCCCTACTACTCCAATGGCTCCCAGTTCAACTAATGTGATAATATCTCTTAAAGAAAAACATCCTTCATGGGACATTAAAGGCGTATCAACACGTTTTTGCACGTATTGCATTCCTATATAATCATCCTTATCAACAGGTTGCTCAGCAAAGTCAATTCCAAAAGGCTCAATTGCTTTTATAGCGCGAACAGCAATGTTTGGATCGTAGGCTTGATTATAATCTACTCTTAGCCTCACATCATCCCCAATTGCTTTTCGAATGGTTTCTGTTATCTCTATATCTTCGGGAATGCTTCGACCGAGTTTAATTCTAAATGTTTTAAATCCTTTTTTTAAATATGATTTTGTCAATCCTCTCATTAGCATAGGATCTGCAAGAGGGATGAGAGCACAAAGTGGGATTTCATCAGCACACTTGCCTCCCATAAATTCGTACGCAGGTTTATTCGCAATTTTTCCCATCAAGTCGTAGCACGCTATATCAATGAGCCCTTTGGCAACTTCGCTGCGTGACACATTATTATCCATGCGCTTAATAATTTTTTCGATGTTAAAGGGATTTTCTCCTAATACATATCCAGATAACGCATTTTTTATAGCATCAATAATTTGAGCAGGAGATACTCCTGTTTCTGGTAACCATACAAAAGATTCGCCTATTCCAATTGTACCATCGTTACTAATTAATTTACATATAACGAAATCCCCGCCAAGCCATTCTTCCTCAGAGGGAATTGCCATGCCTAAACCCCCTTCTGTTTCTAAGAGCGCTTTTTTCACATATTCTTTAAAGGGAACGTGGATTGGAGTCAATTCTATCGATTTAATTCTAGCTTCCGTCATATATAACTTTTCCTCTTATGATCGTTTTAACGACATTAATATCTTTAATTTTATCATTTGGTATTTCAAGGGGATTTTTATCTAAAATGACAAAATCCGCTAATTTTCCCACCTCAATGCTTCCCTTGACGTCTTCTTGGAACGCTGCATACGCACCATTTATTGTATAAGTTTTAAGCGCTTCTTCTATAGATATGCATTCTTCGGGAACGAAACCATTTCGAGTAACTAACGCGTGAAGCCCCAAAATTACACTTGTCGACTCAATAGGACAATCAGAGCCTGAGGCTATAACAACCCCCTCTTTTACAAGTGATTTCATTGGATAAGCTTGTTTGCATCTTTTCTCTCCTAATCGTTTACAAAGCCATGTATATTCTGAATTGATGAATGGTGGTTGACAAGAAGCGATGATTCCTAACCTTCCCATGTCCTTTATGACATCTGGCGTGAGAGATGAGGCATGTTCTATTCTATGGCGATGATCTGCTCGTGGGAATTCAGATAGAAGTCTATCATACAAGTCCACGACAACGCGATTTCCTTTATCACCAATCACATGAATTCCGATTTGATATCCAAGATTGTGACCAATTTTCATTTTTTCATATAAGTCTTCAGTGCTAATTACCATAAAACCCTGCTTATCTGGTTGATCTGAGAAGGGCTCGTGCATTAGGGCTGTTGCAGATCCATACGTTCCATCGGCAAATAGTTTCAAGCATCCGACTTTAAACTTGCTATATTTTCCCTCTCCATGTAAGGGGGGTTTTTTTACTCTTTTTAATTTTTTTGGATTATGAGTATATATTAAACTATACCAATTTTGTGGGATCCTATCCATTATTGATTTAAGAACGGGTAACTCAATTGCTCCTAAATCGCCCATCTCAGCACCACCCTCCATTTGAACAATTCCATGAAGCGTTGTTAAACCATTTGAAGAAAATATTTCAAACGCTTCTTTTGCGATTTTATTTAAGATTTCCGGATTAGGGAGGGTGTATTTAGAGAGCATTAAATTTGTAGCTAGTTCAGAAAGGATTCCCGTTAATTCACCTTTATCGTTTTTTCTAATTTCACCGCCTTCAGGGGCTTCTGTACTTTCTGTAATTCCCGCAAGTTCTAACGCTTTTGTGTTTGCAACACCGAGATGCCCATCGTATCTTAATATAAAAATGGGGTGATCAGGACAACCTTTATCCAAATCCCATCGTGTTGGTAATACTCTTTCTTCAGGATTCTCAAATTCTTCCTCTTTTAAGCTTAAACCTATTATTAAACTATCATTAGGTTTACCTACACAAGCCTCTCTCAGTGTTTCTTGGAGTTCTTTTAAGCTTTTAATGTTAGCTAAATCTAGATTGAATAAAAAAAATAAAAAAGCGATAGGATGTAGATGTGAATCAATAAATCCAGGAAGGAGCGATTTTCCATTTAGATTTAATTCTATACAATCACTTCCTATTTGCTTCTTTACTGATTCAAGGGATCCAACAGCAACGATTTTCTCGCCTTCTATCCCAACTGCTTCTACTATAGGTTGATTATCATTGATGGTGATAATAGGACCACCATAAATTAACTGTTTTACAGCTTTAACATTATTCATAATTATAAACTCGAAATTATGTAATCTTTTATATTATAGTTTTGAATTAATGCGTGATGGTTTTTATAATTTTTTTGATAAGAGCGTGAAAAATCAGCTTAATAATGATTTATTTCGACAGTCTCATCACCAACAATAGCTTTAAATTCATCTACTATCTGATTTTTTCTTTCTTCATCTATTGCGAAAACAAAGTATTGAGCCGGTATTCGTGCGATGGAATACAACTGAACCATGTCAGGTTTTATTCTTTTAATTGCATTCGCTAGTCTTTTAATATTGTTATCGTTATCGTTGGAAATGAAATCATCGCTATAAGACTTGCATACTAAACATTGGATTGCTAACTTGTTATTTTTAGGCATTTCTTCTTTTAATTTAGCGAGAGAATTAATTATGATCTCTATTTTTGGAGTGTCTTCATGAGGACGATTCATTCTTTGAAAATTTTCCTCATCTCCAGCATCTAATTTCGCCAAGACAAGGTCAAATCGTTTTACTCTTTTTCGAACGTCTTGAAAATGTAAAGTACTAGAATTCGTGAACAGCGTGAGTTTAGGTTCTTCATTAATCCACTCAAGATTTTCTCTAACTTCTCTTGTTATTTCAAGGAATTCTAACAGGCTTTCATTTAATGTTGGCTCGCCATTATAACCAAAAGTAATTGAATTTAAATGAGGGACATATTTTAAAATCGAAATCAGTTCTTTCCTATAATTATTAGAAGCTGGAGCTTTAATTCTATACTCTGGGGATACTAACTGACTTCCGCCCGTTGGACCAATCTCGCAATAAACACAATCATAAGTACAAGTCTTTTTTTTCGGAAGGACATCTACGCCCAAAGATAATTTTAAACGCCGAGATTGGAAAGGACCATAGGTGTATTCTCGAGGCATCGCTATTAATAAAGATTATATTTTATCAATGAATTCTAGAACCGCAAGATTAAATTCCTCTGGTTTTTCGAGCATTACCATGTGAGCAGCTTTATCAATTACGACCAATTCTGAATGTTCTAAATTGTTTTTAGAATATAGCGAATATTTTACCGGAGTGAGTTTATCAAATTTACCAACAATGATCAAGCAATGAACTCGAATTGATTTTACTTTTTTCATGATGTCGAATTTATCACATATGCTAAAATCTGTATGGACTACCTTCGGATTAGTTTTTTCAGCTTCTTCGATGTATTCCTGAACAACAGCTTTTGGTGCTTTTCTGTAAAAAGCTCCTACAGGGAGAGTTTTCAGGTACCCTTTAAAGTCATTCTTAGTTGTTTCGAGAATTACATCACTAACGCGCAATCTCGCACCCGTACCAATTAACATCAACGCTTTTACTTTCTCTGGATATTTCAAATAGTATGATTGAACAATTGCCCCCCCTAAAGAATGTCCCGCTAAAATGACTTCTCTAAGACTTAAAAATTCTACGAGGGTTCTGACTGCATCAACATACAGGTCAAGAGAAAGTTTTTTATACTCTCCAGATTTACCATGAGAGGGTAAATCAATCGCAATAAGACTATAATCTAAATTCAATTGTTCCATTTGTTCTTTCCAGGTATATGAGCTCCCTCCGGAGCCATGTATGAAAATTAGAGCTTTAGTTGGCACTTTTTCTTTTATTTGATAGAAGATGTTTTTCCCTTTATATTCAAAAAATGGCATGATTTGGAATTCTTAGTTTTACTATAAATGAATTCACGATACTATTAAAATTCAACAATTAATAAAGACAAAAATGATGTGAATTGATTAATTTTTGATACCAATATCTTTATACTGCATTTCTAAAAGGTGTTTGTACTTTCCTTCTAAGGCCAATAAGCTCTCGTGGGTGCCTTCTTCTACAATTCCGTGTTTTTCGGCTCCTAAAACAATGATATGATCCGCATTTTTTATTGTAGAAAGCCTATGAGCAATGATGATAGTAGTCCGTCCCTTTCGAGCTTTATTGAGAGCGTCTTGAATCAGAGTTTCAGTGTAAGGGTCAACAGACGATGAGGCTTCATCTAAAATCAGAATCTTTGGGTCGGTAATTAAGGCACGAGCAAATCCAATTAATTGCCTTTGTCCAATTGATATATTTGATCCATTCTCTTTCAGTTTTGTCTCGTACTTCTTATGTAGCGCGTCTATGAAATTGTGTAAGCCGAGAAATTTCGAGACTTCAATCATTCTCTCCTCGATTTCGGGTGTTGGATTATCGAACGCATAAAGCAAGTTTTCTCGAATCGTTCCTGTAAATATAAAAGCGTCTTGCGGGACCAAACCTATTAAATCTCGCAATTCTTTCTTGTAAACGTTCCTTATATCCTTTCCGTCTATAAGAATGGTTCCTTTATTTATATCGTAAAACCGTGATATCAGCTTGATCGTTGTCGTTTTACCTGCTCCCGTTTCGCCAACAATTGCTAATGTTGTCCCTGGTTTTATTTTAAAGTTTATATTCTCCAACACATACCCTCTTGATTGTTCATGCTGAATGAGTATTTTTTGCTCCTTTATCGCATCCTGTACAATTTTTGGGAACTCTTTAAAATCTTCTTCGGGAATGGGCATGCCTGCAAGCATTCGCGCGAGTGCTTGAGGGGATGGTGCTTTCATTCCTCCACCCATACCGCTCATTCCTCCACCATCCATTCCCCCTCCACTAGATTGTAATATCCCGGATTTACTACTCAACATTTTTTCTAAATTTTTCACCATCATCGATATCATTGCTGGAGGCATTTGCATCCCTCCACCCATTCCACCCATTCCCATTTCCTTTTTGGGTGCTTTACCTTTTTCTAGTCTTCTCTTTTCCATTTTGAAAGAAGTTTTATAATCGGGATTCTTTTTTGCCATTTCAGTATTTGGAACTGCGTAGTTGAATTCTGCTAAAATATCGTCAATCTTTTTGGGTACATCTGATGGTTTAATCCCCATCAATCCCATGAATAATTTCATTCTAATATCTTGAGGCATTTTCATTACATTTTTCATGACAAAGGATGAATACGGTTCGGGAAAAGATTTGATCATTTCAAAAGCGCGTTGCATCATCGGATTTTGTTGCATCATTGGGGGCATTTGTGGTGTTGAAGGAGCCCCTTCTTCTTTTGTTTCCCCATTTCCGTTTTCAAGGATATAGCCAAAACTCACATCCTTGAATTCAATTTCTCCTTGAACTTCTGAATAACTTTCGGGATGTTCTGGATCGGGGATTTCAACCCTTTCTTGTAAGAGCGAATATATTCTATCCGTTGCTGCAAATGCCGATTCTACAACTTGCTGGACAGCCATTAAACTCATGAATGGTCGAAAAAATTGCGCCAAGATTGAAATATAGGCAGATAATACTCCAACAGAAACGGTAATACCCAAGATATTTACATTACCTAAAACAGCAAATCCACCAACAGTTATCACAATTCCCGTAATTATGGTGGTAACAAAAGTAACTAATGGAAAGAAAACCGACATGATTTTTCTTATTTTTACCATGACTTGATAATTTTGAGTATTTGCCTTGTCAAATTCAGATGTTAGCTTTTTTTCTTGTCCATAGGCTTGTACTACTTTAGCTCCCGCGATATTTTCTTGTATTGAACTAGTAACACTACTAATACTCTCTCGTGTTTCTTTAAATACGCCCGTAACCACTTTTCTAAACCTTCTCATCATGAAGAAAAAGAGTGGAAAAACGGCCAGACTTATCGTGGCTAATAGCGGATTAAGTACATACATGAAAATAATCGTGAGTACCATTGACAGCATGCTACTGATGATCATTACAAACTGTCCTCCTACAAGCAAGTTAAGTTGGTCGATATCGTTTGTAGTTATTGAAATTATATCTCCAGACGGATGGGTATCAAAATAAGTCAACGACATGTCTTGTAATTT
>JAEORV010000056.1 GCA_016840695.1 Promethearchaeota archaeon | reverse complement strand
TTGAAGATATATAGCCTTTTTCGCTGGTATCCAATACAAAGAGCGATTTTAACACATCGTTCATCTCGTTAATCTTAAATTCAAGTTCAAAAGTACCGCTACCTTTTTGTTTTCCTTCTAAGATGAAATAAGACACGCCATGTTTGAATATAATTACTTTTTTTACCTTTAATTTAGACATCTGTGGTTCATTACGATTGTTTTATAGTAAAATCTATTTTAATAAAGAAAGAATAGAAGCTATGCTATTTATGTTTTTTTTTACAGAAATAGAAAATTATATGTTTTATTCTTCTTTTGATTGCGTATCTTCGTCTTGAACGTTTTTCAAGATTAATCTTGTTAATAGCTGAAATATCTTGTTTACATTTTCTCCCGTTTTACTGCTACATTCGATAAAACCCTTGGCGTTCTTTGACTTGGCTATTTGCATTGCTTTAATAGTTGACACTTCTTTGTAATGTTCCAGATCAGTCTTTCCACCAACCACAATAACGGGGAAATTCTCATTCAAGTCTTTTTCTTGTTCTAGAATTTCTAGCCAATCACTAATATGCGACAAGCTCGCATAATTTGTTATATCGTACATGAAGATTCCGCCGCTTGCGCCCTTTACATACGAAGGAAGAAGGAATCGAAATCGTTCTTCGCCAGCAAAATCCCATATTTGTAATTTTACCTTTTGTCCTTCGGATTCAAGCATTTTCAATTGAAAATCAACACCTATGGTTGACCCTACGTCATGAACAAATAAATTAGTTAAAAATCTATGAGTTAATGTAGTCTTACCCGTGCCAGCATCTCCAAAGATAACGACTTTAAATGTGCGCTCGAAATTTTGCATATTATATTCTTATAAGAATAATGATTATAATCAGAATATAAATTACTGATTTAAAAATTTTGATTATATATTTTAAAAGTAGGTTTTTTTCATCTGTTAAACTAGTAGGATAATATCATTTCTATTCGATCGCAAGTAATTTTTTTAGAAGAAATAAAGCACCCATTTTATCTAAAGGTTCGTTATTATTACCGCATTTTGGGGACATTATGCAAGCAGGACATCCATCTGGAGTATTACAACTACAAGAATTGATCAACATGTGAGCAAAAATAAGCAAATCTTTCATGTTAGAATAGAGAGATTCAGATATTCCAATCCCGCCTCTAAAGGCGTCGTATATGTATATGATTGGTTGCTGATTTATGGGATCAAAATCGATGGAAACACCTCCTAAATCCCATCGAGATATTTGGGCTAAAGCAGGCGCCATTGCAATCATTGCGTGTTCTATAGCATGGATGGTGCCCCCGAGGTCATACCCCTCCATCTCTAACTCTTTTTGAAATTCGAACGGTATCAGGAACCACACTGCCTGAGTGTCAAATTCTATTATCGGAATGTCTATCAAGGGATTTCTGTCGCGAATATCCTGCGTCAATGTATCAATTACTTTATAGGAATAATATTCGTGTTCTACCCTTACATTTCCAAAAATAGTTTCAATAGATTGATCTGGCCCCGTTTTTTTTTGAGTAATTACATCTATAGGAGTGATGCCCGTGTGTTTTAAAGACTGAGTGTAGAAATCAACGCGCGTTTTAACGATGAAAACATTTTTTTCCACTAAGTCAAGTTCCTGAACCAAATATGTTTCCGCTTCGTAAAGGTAAACTGCTCCAGGATGTAAATCTCGAAATACATAACTTTCGTCCTCCGTAGTTAATATTTCTTCTCTCCCAGGTGTTTTTAAAATGACTTTATAACTCCTGTTAGAAAGATTGCTCAATCCATATCTTTCGTTAGGAAAATAATCTCCTTTCCAGTAGTATTTATCCCCTCGCTTCATGAACAAGGATTCAGAAACTAATTCGTTGATACAAGTCTTAAACAATTGCTTGTCCTCAAGACCAAAATTTTTATAATCAGAGATTTTGATTGGTACTTCTTTAGCTGCGCAACTCAAGTGATTTTTTAAAATATATTTATTCTTTAGAGTTATCAATATATCTTCTTGAATCGGACCAAAAAGAATCTCTGGATTGTGAATATAAAACAAGTCTAAGGGATTTTGCATTGGAATTAAGGTTGAAAGAGACAAGTTTTCACCCCTACCAGATCGTCCGATCTGTTGTTTAAAACTCGATAACGTTCCAGGAAATCCAGAACTTATCGTGGCGTCTAAAGAACCTATATCAATACCCAATTCAAGGGCGTTAGTAGAACTTACTCCTAACAATTCTTTGTATTTTAATTTATGTTCTATTTCTCGCCTTTTTTTCTTGCTAATTCCTGCTCTATAACTCATGATCCTTTCTTTTAATAACGGCAAGGTTTCTCTCGTCCAGACAGCTTGCAATTCTGCCATCTTGCGCGAGAGCGTGAATGTTAGCGTTTGAATTCCTTTTTGTAGATGAGAAATATAGAGGTTTTTTGTTTCCTGATGGGCGGAACGATATTTTCCAGAGACATTATCATAAGGTAAATCCCATAGAATGACTTTCTTGGCTCCTGAAGGTGAATCATCGTTATCAACAACCACGAATTGTTCACCAATTAATTTTTCTGCAAAGACTTTAGGATTGTTAATCGTGGCACTTGACAAGATCCACACGGGCTTCACATTATAAATTTCAAGAAGTCTTTTTAACCTTCTCAGGAGTAAAGCGAAATTCGAGCCAAATATACCTCTATACGTGTGAATTTCGTCTAAGACGATATACTTTAAATTATTGCATATCCTACCCCATTTTTGTTTAAACCACGGTAAATATAAGTGTAATCCAAACGGATTAGTTATAATTACGTTGGCATTTGCTAATACTTGCCTTTTTTGATTTGCGTCAACGGAACCATCATACACTCCAATTCTACTTCGCTTTATGTTAGTATCTTCCATCATTTTTGATAATACTGCGTATTGATCTCTTGCCAGCGCTTTAGTAGGAAAGATATAGAGCGCTGTAGTCTTTTCGTTTTGTAAAATGGCGTTTAAAACAGGTAAGTTATAACATAAAGATTTTCCTGAAGCAGTAGAAGTTACAATAACGGTATTGTTCCCTTTTCGAATCGAATTTATTGCTTCAGCTTGATGGCTCCAAAATTTTATACCGTTATTATCTAACCAGCGTTGTAATCTTTTTCTTACCGATTTGTTTAGTTCTCCGAACTGAGCTTTTCGGGCAGGAATATGCTGGATGTACGATATTTGATCGGAATAATAATCTTGCGATTTAACGTAACTTAAAAAATCTTCGAAATCAACCATAAATTGTTCCAATATCTATAATGAAAATATCATTTAAAAATTCAAAAGGTAATGAATTTTATAATTTTTACATCAAGAATTGCATCTCGCAAAGGCACTTACTGAAATGTTAGGTACTTATTAGAAAAATTTTTTATTCTCTTTATTATTCCAATATCTATTAATTAAATTCAATGAGTTGAGAGAATTTGAAATTAGATACATTATTAGAAAAACCTAAAGATAAGATATTGTGGATTCTTTTTGCCGTAACTCTCGTGCTATTTCTCGTCCTCTTTCTCGGTGTTTTCCCCCTATTATCAACTGTTTTTCCTCCGGGATATGATTTAATGGCGGTGAAAAACGCATGGACAAAAGCAAAAATGGATTTGATTCTTGCTGCTTGGACGCCATTAATGTTAGAAACAATGATAATCCTGCATGTAGTGGATTTCTTTTTCATGGCCGTCTATGGGATATTTCTTGCCTCCGGACTCATCTTAGTTGCTCGCAAGTTAGGTCAATCAGAGAAATTACAAAAATTTTACCTGATCGCATTTAATTTTTCATGGATAGCAGCACTTCTAGATGTAATTGAAGGAATCTTTTTATACTCCATATTCTTTAACACGGCAAGCTACAGCGAACTGAGTGTGATTGGTGCGAATTTATCTGCGATGATGTGCTTAATATTTTTTTACCCTTCATTGATTCTAATATTAATTGGATTCATCGTCGCTTACATTAAAAATAGAAAGTAATTTTTTTTTCCTTTATTTTTCTAATTTTCACTTGGATGTTTGACTCTTCCCTTAAGAAGGGGATCGTTTGTTCGTTCCATCCAAGCGTTAAGTTTTTGCCTTAATTCTGAAGCAATGGCTTTATAATCTGATTTATTAATTAAGTTGTTCCTTTCGTTTGGATCCTTTTTGAGATCGTAAAGTTCCTCAACCATGCGTTTCTTTTTATAGAGTTCAGGATGATCATTCATAAAAACACCACCACATCGAGCCATATCTCTCATGTCTTCGGGTATTTCAAAGAGAACCTCAGAATCTTTGAAATTCTTGATATATTTGTAATTACCAGTCCGAATGCTCCTCATAGGATTATAGATATCGTGATATGTCAGTTCAGCGTAGATTTCTTCTCTCAGTTCTTTTATATCCCCCTTTAAAAATGATATAAAACTTTTTCCTTCAATATTATCAGGAACTTTCGCCTCAATTAATTCAAGTATAGAGGGGAGTAAATCAATATTGCTTAGATTAGTATTAATCACTTTCCCGTTATTTAAATAACTTAACCCGGGTTTGGAAATTATGAGCGTGGTTTTTATTCCTGGGTCGTATAACGTGCATTTAGCCCGAGGGAACGCAATCCCATGATCTGTTGTGTAAATAAAAAGTGTATTGTCCCTTAGATTGGATTTTTTTAAGTTTTTTAAAATATGACCTACGATGTCATCGACAACATGAATGTTTCCATATAATTCGGATAGGTCCATCCTTATATCCTCTACATCGGGTAAAAAAGGGGGTACCTTTACGGAATCGGGATCAACGGGAGTACCCCAATTTTTAAAAGGGATATGGGAACCCCACGTTCCAAAGCAGGCGTAGAACGGCGAATTTTCTTGTTTTAGATTAGCAAAAAAGGCCGTAATGTCTTTTTTCATTCTTCTATGTGAAAATCGGAAGGGAATTATTGAATCATAACCTAATGTAGAGGGATCTCGACTTTCGTGTTGAAGACCAATTAAATGAGTTGAATATCCGTTTTCTTTTAGGTACATTGGTAAGGTTTTATTAGACTCTGGGAGCGTCCAACCCCGATTTACTAAGCCCATCAAGCCATTTTGGTGAGGATATAACGAGGTAAAGATACTTCCACGACTGGGACTACATTGCGGTGCGGTACAAAAATTATTTGCAAATCTCACGCCTTCTTCCGCTAACTTGTCGATATTTGGCGTATTTAAAGAATTGGGCATCTGAGGATTGTCATAACAACCGATAAGTTGTCCTTGATCGTGCGTTATGAATAATATAATATTTGGTTTGTTAGTCATATTTCTCACTTATTATTTACAATTTCTTTTTTATTAACTGTAGGGAATTCGGTAATTCGTATATTCGTACATCCATAAGGGATTAATTCAATCTCCTTGATAGTTCCTGTCTTTGCAATAGGATCTTTAGGAGGAGGCAACGCAGCTTCATATTCAAGATCCCAGTTTTCAATCTCTACCGCATTTACTTTTAATTTCACGGGAGGTGTTCGATTATCAAAAGACTGCATCTTCTCCATATTTTCAGGTATTTCAATATACCTAGCGTCTATTGGTTCAACAAGCGCGTATTTCCAAGTGCTTGTAGGAGTTATTTGCCAATCCTTGACTTGAAGAGGTATTTCAAGAGATTCTTTTTCTTTTAACATTCTTCTCAGCATTTCTGCCTTGCTTCTTCGTCCAATTTCTTTCCTTTCTTCTTTGGGATTGAACGAAAATATTATTGGACCTCTCATAAGAATCATTGAATTATTAAACCTCCGTTCTTGCTTGAGTTCCATTGGTAAAATCAAGATTATTTTATCGTTATCTTTCCATTGTCTTGATATTACATGAAAGTTTCCCGTCTCACACAAAATTGGAGGATCTTGATTTATTTGAATCGTGGCACCCGTGCACCATTCTGGAATTCTAAATTTTAGGGAAAAAAATACTGGGTTCTTTAAATGGAGCGACAATTCAATTTCATTCGTAAAAGGATAATTGGTGATCTCCTCAATCTCGATTGGAACATCATTTTCTCCAATAGAAATCTTTGTAGAGATTTTACAAGGTGAATATGCCATGCAAAGCAGTCCATCTTCATCCTTTGCCCATAGAGCGTAATTAGCGAATTTAGGCCACCCTTGATGCATGTTCGCTGTACAGCACCCAAAATTCGGTTCCAATCCATAGATATTTGCGTCCCGACCATTTGAAGTATAAATCTGCTTTCTTACTTTTATTGCTTGAACTTGATTGACTTGTTGATCGTACTGGTGAGACCACATGTCAGGT
This sequence comes from Promethearchaeota archaeon, assembly GCA_016840695.1. Lineage (GTDB taxonomy): Archaea > Asgardarchaeota > Lokiarchaeia > Sigyniarchaeales > SOKP01 > FT1-020. The sequence continues at coordinate 1,666 of JAEORV010000056.1, read as the reverse complement.
AAGAATGTTGCGGGAAGTGCATTAAAACATATTTTTTCCATTCGATCTATTAATCGGACACACTGGCTATTACATCCAATAATTGGGATGGCAGTTTCTAACGAAAATAAATATTCTACGACAGAACATAATTCCGTACCTTGAGAAGGATTTTTTCCTGCGAAATGTTCGTCCCCTGAAAACATTCCTGTGACCTGCCCATGATATTTATCTAAGGTAGAAATAGCCTCAAATATACTTTGAATGTCAGAATCAAGACCGCTTTGTCTGGACCAAATCGTAGATGCCTTAATTCCCATTGCATTATTCACAACATGACATCGAAGATCCCACTGTCTAAAATTGTCCCCTAATTCAATCTGATCTAATTCCTCAGGAAAATCTATGTCTTTACTGTAAATAACCTGTAATCTTTTATGTTTTTTGAAATGAATATAGAAGAAATCATCAAAATGTCCTTTCCAATCAAATCCCTGCTTCCATAACTTTTCAGCAAGAGATAAAAGAAGCTCAACATTATCAGTATCAGTATCAAGGTAATCAATAAGCCAATGGATGCCCCAGACGGCATCCATCCAGCGCATTTTTGCCCAACTTTCACCCAAAGTATATTCGTCAAGAATTTCATTTAGTTTATGATAATATTTAAGTAATGCTTGAATGATTCTTTCCTTTTTTGTTATCTCAAAATACTGAATTAAAGCTTTACAAAACACCATGTTCGGCCAAGGATCAAATTGTAGTTCCAGTGCCCATTTAATAGGTCCAAACCACCCATCTTCTTGTTGGTGTTCAAGAATATAACCCATGTAGTTTTCTACTTTCTGAATTAAAGTATTGGATTCTAGTAAATACGCTAGTGGAACTACTCCATCCAACCAATATGGAAAGCGTTCCCATGCTTCAGCGCTCCCGCCTATCCACCCACTATTCATGATATCGGGCCAAAACTCATCTAAATGTCCTGACAATCCATCTGCTTGCGTTTTTAATTGGTTTTTCAACCAACCCAATGGTTTTACTTCTCCTAATTTCAGAGGAGATAATAATAATGATTTGATTGGTTTGTTCATGGGTTTAATAAAACTTTATTTTTTATTATCTTTTTTATTTCTTAAATTAAAAAAAACACTGGATATCGTGATCGTCAAAGAAGATTTAGAGGAAGCTAAGGAACGGATGGTGGCATGGTGGGACCATGAAATAATCGACAGACCTACAATATCATACGCAATCCCTCAAAGTGGAGATAATGGTAAAGCACTGTTAGCCTTATCAGGTTTTGATTTTTATTTAGGTAAACATTTCGATGGTATTGACGTTACTCTTGATAGAGTCGAAAACATGAGCGATGGGCTCATTTTTGGGGGTGAGAACATCCCTACTTTTTTTCCAAACTATGGTGCTGGAGTAATGGCGGCGATTTTTGGAATTGAACCTGAATATAAATCAGGTACAGTATGGTTTTATAAAAAAACAGATGTAAAAGACATCGTTTCCGTTCTTGAAGATATCAAGTTGAACAATAACAACGAATGGTACGTCAGATTAAAACGCATAACAGAAATAGCCGCAAAACGCGGAGCAAAAGGAAACTACTCTGTAGCAATGACAGATCTGGGGGGCGTATTAGACATCCTAGTGTCATTTTTAGGGCCAACACAAG
>JAEORV010000055.1 GCA_016840695.1 Promethearchaeota archaeon | reverse complement strand
CATGAAAGGACCACTGTACACGTATATCGGTGTACGAGAAACGAAAACTAAAATTCACGAGGTGGATATGTAGATGTTCAAACCAGAGAGAAAAGTTATAGAATTTAACGAGATTCTTAAAAGAAAAGAAAAGAGTAACGTCTTATTCTTTAACTACGACAACGAAGCATTTATGAACACTGGAATTCAGGAATCGGGGGGGACGCCTAGCTTTGCAAGTACAACTACTGGACCTGCAGGCGAGAAAATTCCCGGAAAGATTGGAGTCAAGCAAGATCTAGTGACTCCTTTTGCATTTTATGGAACTAAATCATTATTCTTGGCAACAACAAATCCTGCTTACCCTGCGGACTTTATGGGTAAAGTAGCCGATGCACTCAAGTCAAATGGTTCATCCTTCATTCAATCATATTCTTCTTGCATGCGTGGGTGGCGTCATGGTGCTAAGGACGCTTTTAAAATCTCAAAATTAGCGACTGACTGCGGATATTGGCCTCTCTATACCATACGGGTTAAAGACGGCATTCCTAAATTTTCATACTATCGCGGTCTGACCATCGATAAAGACAAGTTTGTAGAGTATCTCAAGTCGATGGGCAAGTTTAAGCATTTATTTAAACCAAAATTCATGGAAAAGAAAATAGACGAGATTATTTTCTACACCCAACAACGCAATGAAAAATTAATATCCTTGATAAGGCAATTTGGTACGGAAAAAGAAATTGATTTTTATAAAGTAGACCGTAAAAGATTACAACCGCAACAGCACTTGCATCCAGGTCACGGACTATGTCCAGGTTGTGGAGCAGGAATGGTGTTAAACCAAATGGCAACGGCAGCAACGGCTGTAGCCGGGAACAATATCATTTATGTAAACAACACAAGTTGCGTCGAAGTATCCACGGCAAAAGACAATGTTATTTCGTGGAAGGTTCCATGGGTTCACCACTTATTCGAGTCAGGTGCTACCATCGCAGAGGCTATATCAGTAACTAAAAAAATCCTGAAATCAAAAGGACTATATAAGAACGAGATTCCCTATGTGATTCACATTGGCGGCGACGGGTCAACATACGATATAGGTTTCCAATTTCTCAAGGCAGCAATGATAAGAACGAGCTCTTTCGTGGAAATGAACGAATATTTAAATCAAAAATGAGTTTTAATTCTTTATTTCTTTTTATTTTTAATTTTTTCACTATATAAAAATATCTTGATTTAAATCATAATTATTATTTTGTCTATAATACTATCTCCTTTTATGGTAGTTAGAATTGAAAAGAATTATCCCATTGTCACGATAATTATCGACAATCCAGAAGTGAAAAACGCCGTAGATGGTCCTACTGCAAAAGAGCTCGCTGATGCATTCCGAGATTTTGAACGAGATGATGATGCTTTAGTTGCGGTTTTGTGGGGTGCGAACGGATCTTTTTGTTCTGGGGCAAATCTTAAAGCCGTTGCTGACGGTCGTGGAAATCGCATTGATAAAGAGGGAGACGGTCCAATGGGTCCTTCAAGAATGATTCTTTCAAAACCGATAATTGCTGCTGTTGCGGGTTACGCTGTTGCTGGAGGTCTGGAGTTAGCGTTATGGTGCGACATGCGCGTGGTCGAGAGAAGTGCGATTTTTGGAGTTTTTTGCCGTAGATTTGGCGTTCCATTGATAGATGGAGGCACGGTTCGGCTTCCAAGACTTATAGGAATGAGCCGAGCAATGGATATGATACTAACTGGTCGACCTGTAACGGCCGATGAGGCCTATTCTTGGGGGCTTGCTAATCGCGTTGTTGAAGATGGACAATCTAAGCCAGAAGCAGAGCAATTAGCCAGACAAATCGCGACGTTTCCTAAAGCCTGTATGAGAAACGATCGTTTGTCTGCAATCGAACAATTTGGGATGGATTTAAAAGCGGCTATGGCAAATGAATTCGAGTATGGGGTAAAAACATTGGAAAGTGGTGAATATTTAGACGGGAGCAAGGCGTTTACACACGGAGAAGGAAAGCACGGACAATTTTAGGGTGTTGGAATGATAGTATATGAAGAATTAAGAGTAAAAACGCCAAAAAGAGAGGTTTTATTGGATATTACAAGTAATATTAAGAAACTCGTGAAAAATTCAGGAATAAGGGAGGGAGTATGCCATGTATTCGTTCCCCACACTACCGCAGCCATAACTATCAATGAAAACGCAGATCCTGCTGTTATGAAAGACATTGTCACATATTTTAAGAAACTAATTCCACAAGTTTCAGGATTTTCTCACATGGAAGGAAATTCAGATGCACACATTAAAACAACTCTCACAGGATCATCCTTAGATGTATTGATACATGATGGAAAGCTAATTTTAGGGACGTGGCAGGGAATAATGCTTGCAGAATATGATGGTCCCCGAAATAGAAAAGTATATGTCCAAATTCAGGGTGAATCTCCATAGATTAGATACTAGACATTAAATTAATCTCTCATTGAAAATATTAAATAAAATAAAGAATGAAATATTTTTGTATACAATTATAGAAGTTACTTGAATAAAAGTTATTGAGCCTTTTGGATGATTGATGGAATAAAGATTTTCGATGCACATGTTCATTATTTAGGTCGTTTTAAGAAGAGAGACGAGAGTATACTTGAATATCTCGAAAAATTTGGAATTGATAAAGCAATAATCACGACAATTAATAAACACACGACTCTGGAGAAATTTAACCTTCTTCCCGATGAAAGCTCTATGGAAAACTTTGATGAGGCAATGTTCGTTGAACATTTCGGCTTAAAAGACCAATTAAACCATGATGAGGTTCTCAAACTCGTGCAAGAGAATGTAAATCTATTCGGATTTTATTGGTTCAATCCTAAAATTGCTAACGACGACGATTGGAAATTAATGAGGAAATTTATCAAGGAATACGAATTTAAAGGAGTAAAAACCCAAATGTGTGTTGATCTTCTCAAAATTCCAGAAGACCTCTTTTCTCTAGCAGAATTTTGCATTGAATACGATGTTCCCTTGTTTCTACATTCGGGTGCCGGATTTTTCTTTCAAGATGCGTTCAGAGCAAAGGATTATTTCGAACTCGTTAAGCAATATCCCGAGTTAAAATGCATTATCGGGCACGCAGCATATACAATGGAATACATGATCAATGAGTTGAGATACTTTACAAAATTCCCAAATATCTATTTCGAAACATCATTATCAGTGCCATATGGAATCATGACGCTCATTAAGATTATGGGAGATCATCGAGTAATGTATGGTTCCGACTCGCCTTCCGCAACAAATCCGGATATCGAAATAAGCAAGATAATGATGCTTAATTTGAGTCGAGAAACCTTAGAAAATGTGTTCTACAACAACATCAGCAAGTTAATTGGTGAAAAATGATAGAAAAAAACAAGTTCAAGATATTTGACGCACACATGCATACAATAGGAATTTTTCTTCCCCGAAACATGAGTCTAATTGAGTACATGGATCAATTTAATATTGAGAAAGCAATACTCACTACAACAAATAGAGCAGCAAGACCAAGTGATTATGTAGATAAAGGAGAAAAAGAAGAAGAATATGGAGATACTAATAATAAGATGCTGAAGGCGTTTGAAAATTATAAAAAAACAATGCCGAAAGGCCAATTAGACCATCAAGATGTAATTAATTTAAGCAAAAAACATCCAGATCGCTTTTATAAATTTTTCTGGTTTAATCCAAATATGAGTCAAGATCAGGAGAATGATGACTATAGAACCTTAGAGAATCATTTTGATAATGGATTCTATGGTGTGAAACTTCATCCTATCCTTCATTTAATCAAAGTACCTCGAGATGTATTAAAACTAGCCTCTTTATTGGAGGAGCGCAACAAGATCTTGTTTTTACATTCGTACCCTAAAGTTACATTTTTTAATGGCATGTTTACTAAAGATATAGTAAAATTAGCTAAATCTTTTCCAGATCTTAAGATTATAGTAGGGCACGCAGGATATGCCATGGAATACGCAATGGAATTGGGGATGAATTTAAAGAGATACGAAAATATCTATTTCGAAACTTCATGTTCCATCCCATATGCTCTATTCTCACTAATTAAGGCAGTTGGTCATGAGCGCATCCTATTTGGTTCAGATTCACCAATTACAAATCCAGCGCAAATAGAAATAGATAAAATTTTATGTCTTCCTATTAGCAAGGAGCAGAAACAAGACATATTTTATTATAATTCTGAAAAAATAATTCAAAAATAAAGAATCAACTTAACGATCATGTTTCATTATTATTTCTTCTAAGTCGTTACAAAACCGAGACAGATGATTTTGAGTAACATGAGGCATTATTACAATCCTTATTAAATTGTAATCTAAAAACTTACCGAGCATCCATTTTTTCTCACGAAGTTTGTCGTCTATTTCACAGATGCTTTCTCCATTTTCTGTTGTGAGCCCTACGATGTTCATTTTTGGTTTAACCGCTAATTTAACACCATCTATTTCTGCTATTCGTTTCTCCAAGTACTCAGTGCTTTCCATGCATTCTTTCACGATTTTTTTGTATCCTTCCATTCCTAAAAGCCTCATTATTGCCCAAAATGAAATAACCGTGCCTCCAGGTCTAGTACCAACTATATGAAAATGCTTGAACCCCCCACCAGCTAGGTAGGGAATTTCAAATCCCGTCTTATGTAAAACCGATGGATCTCGTATTAAAAAACCTCCTGTAGGGATTATTCCTAATCCCATCTTGTGCGGATCTGAGGTGATTGAACTCACGGATTTAACGGCAAAATCCCATTTTGGGATGTCATATCCCAACTCCTTTAGAAATGGTAGCATGAATCCTCCAAATGCGGCGTCCACGTGGAAAAATATATTTTTTCCCTCTACTAACTTTCCAATTTTTTCTATTGGATCAATTAATCCTAACGAAGTTGTTCCAGCAATACCAACGACTCCGCATGTATTCTTGTTTATCAACGATTCGTAATGCTCTAAATCTAACTCGAAGTTGTCTTTTAAATTTGCCTTTTGAATTTTCAATCCTAAAAAGTCTTCTCCCTTATCGAAAGAAGCGTGCGCAGAAGCGGGGACTATTATTTCCGGCTTTTTAATGTCTGGTCGTAGCTTTTTTGCAATTCTCATGGCAATTATGTTTGCTTCGGAACCCCCAGTAGTAAATGTACCAATAATGTTTTTACCATGGTAAAGCTCTCCAATTTCCGAGATTAACTCGTCTTCTAATTTCGCTGTTGAGGGAAACAAACCGGGATCTCCCAAATTTTTATGCATGTATTTTAAATAGACTTTTTTACCAAAGGCTAACGGATCCGTGCACATGGAACCTAAGATTTGCCCCGATTCGTAGCAATGATCGCTTTTTAATTTCTCTTCTAGAATGTTTAATATGTCCTGTTGATTTAATCCTTTTTCTATCATTTTTCATCGTAATTTCTAAATCATGTGATAATTAATGGGTTATTTCAATATGTTAAATGCTGCTTCTTTCTGCTCTTCAATATATTGCTTTATCATTTCAAGAGTGTCTTGGATGTTCTTCTTGTTATCGAAGTCCTTTACTATTTTAATTAATTCTTCCTTCTTTAGGTTTTTTAATTCTTCTGCGACCTCTATCATTTTTGGAACGGCTCTAACAATATTGTCCACTATGGTGATATCTGCCCAGATTGCGGTTCTACTAATGGGATTTAAATCAATAGCTATTACTTTTCTCTCTAGTCTTTTAAGTGCTTCGGTACGATCTCCATCTTCTAACGGTACGAAAATAGTATCAGCAATTTTAATACCATTTGGATCTACTCGCCTTCTATTACTACTAAGTTCTTCAATTTCGACCATTTCAGATTCATCAGTTCCTAGCAAATTTAATGCTCCTGCGTCAGTTAATACATCGGTAATCGCCTTAACTCGCCCCTCCTTCCCGTAAAATATGTTAATTTCAAGAGGTGCTGAAACCGCATTTGATAAAGATACTAATTCATGTGGAATTAACGCTGCAGTATTTCCGTTTACGCTTATAACGGGCTTCTCAGAAATTAACAACAAAGCAACGGCGGCCATAATTGCTTTTTCTGCAAACCTACTTGTTTTTTCACCTAGAATATAGTCAAAACACTCACCACGTCCTTGGGCAATTAGACCTGCTTCGGAAACTACCAAATTCTTCATTCCCTCGATGATTCTATGACGATATTCTAGACTTTCATATCGAGGATGGTCTTTAGGTAGAGTGTTGTCGTGATTTACATCTTCTCTCATCTTAAATCCTACATATTATTGTTATATCTCAACTTTTTTAACAAACTGTTCAAGCCCTTTAATTAATTTTGTCAATAAATCATTAATTGGCACGGAAATTCCTAATTCTTTTGCGTATTCGACAATAATCCCATTCAGAAAATCAATCTCCGTATTCTTACCTTTTAATATATCCTGTAGCATGGAATTTTTATTTTCAGCTGTATTTTTAGCAATTTCATAAGTAAGTGATATATAATCCTTATCAGATAGTTGAATGCCTTTCCGTTTTGCTACTAAAAGGGATTCACTAATTGCTTCTGCCATTAACTCCTTTAATCCTTCTATTTCCAATAATTTTCCATTCTTTAAACGAGTTAAGGCTCCAAAAGCGTTTATCCCTATGTTTATAAAAGCTTTTTCCCAACATTCCTTTATTATATCGTCTACTAAAATGGTATTTAAGCTTGCTGTATCAAGTAAATCCTTTAAAAGATGTAGATCTATACTCCGTTGTTCAGTTTTTTTTAGTCTCTTGAATGGAAATCCAATCTTTGTTAATCCTACTCCACTATAAATTAAATGTCCTGGTTTATCAAGAAAGACGCCATTTATAGTTACTGCCCGTATAATTTTATCTTCGGAACAAAATTGTTTAACAAGCAGTTCATTGCCTATTCCATTTTGTAAAATAACGAGATATTTGCAGGTATCAATGAAAGTCTGGTATTGAACAAGGACATTTTTCAAATCATAGGTTTTGGTTGTAATAAATAAATAATCAAAAATGATCGAAAGGTTTTCTGATGCCTCATGAGTTTTTATGTTTTTAATGGTTGTTGTTTGCTGTTCTCTTTCAATTGTCAAGCCGTTCTTATCTATAGCATCCATGTGTCTCTTTCTTCCGAATAGAAAGACCTCAACATCATAAATGTCAGATGTAATGGCAGCTAAATAACCTCCAAATAAAGAGCCAATCGATCCAGCACCAATTATGCCAATCTTAATGTTTTTCTTGCTCAAGCTCCTAGATGCTCCTTCAATTTATTTCTGCTTTTCCCATTTTTTTAAGTACGTTACTTCAGAAAGAGTTGAACCTCGTTTGATTTCTTCTCTATACCTGTTTTCCTTCTCGAGAACATCAATTGCCCTATTAACCATTTCCTGCGCTTTTCTCTTAGGAACAACTACAACACCGGAATCATCACCAATGATCCAATCTCCAGGGTCGACTTTTTGCCCCGCACATACGATATTTACATTAGTTTCTCCTAACCCTCTAGGTTCCCCTGCTGTTGGAGTAAAATATTTAGCAAAAGCAGGGAATTTCAGCTTTCTTATGTCATCTATATCTCTTATTGCTCCATCTATGACTACCCCTGAAATACCCTTTGTTTTGCAACTCCAAGAAGCCAATTCACCCCATACTGCAATTTCTCCTCCACACGCATCAATTACGATTACATCTCCCGGTTCAGCTTCCTCGATAGCTTCAACTGGTTTGCTCCAATCCCCGTTATAAGTTCTCACGGGATAAGCAGGACCAACAAATTTTAATGGATGATCCTCCGTACCAATCCATACCGGTTTTAATCCTCTCATTTCACCAGATCTATGCATCGCATCTGAAACATTTGGAGAGGAAACCTTCATGAAAGCTTCTCTGATATGTTCCTCATCGTACTTCTTGAATAATTCCGTTTTTACAGGTTTTGCTAATATGATTGCTTCT
>JAEORV010000054.1 GCA_016840695.1 Promethearchaeota archaeon | reverse complement strand
TTGATAATCAGCTTACCTCAACATGTGATTCAAGTATTTTGATTAATTCGTCAACACGACTAATATCATCAATATCGATCGATATTGCATCATTGGGGCAGGTACTTTCGCATCTTCCACAACCAAGACATCTTTCTTGATTCACTTTTGCTATTCCATCAATCATTTCCATCCCCCTAAATACGCAGACTTTAAGACACTCTTCGCATCCAACGCAGAGGTCCTCATCAACCTTAACGGTGACACCTCTCATTCTGTGAAATAAATTAAGAGCATATGAGCCGTGTGTAATAATTTTTCCATCAATACAACAACAAGGACAACAGAAACACATTGATAAGAAATGTCCCGTATCTTTTACGCCAAATGCATCAGCTTCGTCCATGGCTCTTCCAAGTAATGGAATTAAACCATTTTCAACAGCGAGTTTCACGCGTTCTATGGCTTCCTCCTTTGTTGCGACACGACCTTTATCTTCCGTAATCAATAAATTTACAGTATCGTCGCCCATGTACATGCACCCTAGCGATTTATCGAAATCTTGACAATCATTGACCCGTCGACAGCCACATTCGTTAAGCATGATAATATTACTCGCTTTGTCAATAAAATGCTTGAAGACTTTAAGCGGTATGATTTGATTTTCGTAGGTTCCAAGAGATTGATTAATAGGTACGAAAACTCCATAGTCTTCATCTGCTACTAGGGTTTTCACGATATTTCGAAACATTGGCAATTTCGAAAGGATGAAAGGATGATATTCTTTTTCTGGATTCATGTATGCGGTGAGGAAAAGCTTTGTAATTTTCGATCTTTTTTTACCGGATTTAGTACCGATAATTTTCCAATCCATGATTTTATATACTTTGAGTGAATCTTTATGACCTGGAGCAAACGAGATCTTAAAGGATCCACCATTTAGGAATTCAGTTGCAATTTTCTTATCCCGAATCACTATAGTAACGTCAGGATCGTCTATTGTTTCCCCATATTTGTAAGAAATCTTATCCTTGTCGAAGATTTGATACCCCAAAAGTCCACAAATCTTCCATTGAACTTTCAATAATCCAAAATCTTTTACATCAACTTGATAAATTTCATCGGTTTGAGGGATATTCTCAAAATCTATCATCATCTGTTTAAATAAAGATTCAATCTCTTGCTTATTATCTACCATAATTTCATATCGATATTATTATATTTAAATTTTATATTCACTGTTCATTAAAAAATGTTAAGGAGAAAGAATAAAGAATGACACCTGAGACTTGTACCCGCCCTTCTGTTAGAAATTTAGTCACCCAAATTTCCATGGAGCATCAAACTAAGCGGCCTACCTAAAGCGAGCCTCCAAGTCCCTCATTGCTTTCATTTGGCCTTGCATCAAGAGTATCTAGCTCGTTCCAACCGTTCCCTTCTACAATTTCTTTGGCTTATATCCAAGTCATTAACATGCGTATAAGGGCAGTGTCGTTTCAGTTGCTAAATTGCGATTTTCACCGCAGTAGTTATCTACACCTTGCTTGGAGTATGAGGCGAGGTTCCTCAGCGAGTCAAGCTCACCGTCAGCTCCATGTCTCATTTGTCATTATACTATAAGAACACTAAAAATATATACTTTAGCTACTGTTTCTCACTTTTAATTAAAGAAAAAAAAATATTAGTTAATTATTTATGAATTTTCCTGTGAACCTGTGATATTCGCTCCCAGGGGGTAATTTATTTTTCTCGGCTAATAACAAGATCCACCTGTGTACTTCGTTATCTATAAGGTTTTCTATTTGCTCTGAAAGTTGAACTTGAGCGGTACTACCAATAGCAAATAGAGGTTGTTCCAAGATATAATTAGCTTCTGCTCGGGTGACAGCTGAAATATCCCTTAAAAACATTTCACCTTTAGAATAATACAAGCATCTCACAAACGCCCTAACTAGTACCATGAAGAAATCCTTAATTCTTCTCTTGCCAACGAGCATCATTTTAAACAATCGACCAAATCTCTCTTCAACATCGGCAAATAATAACTCGTCGATTTTCTCCAACTCTTTTTCATCCATGACTCATCGCTTTAGGAGTAGTTATAAAAAGATATATAGTGCTATTAAACTTAAGAAGTAAATAATATATTTTATATTTTTTCTTAATCAGTATTTCGTTATTTCATTTATTATTCTCCTATTAAAAAAAAAATGTAGATAATTAGAGTTCAGAGCCACATTCAGAACAAATTTTTGCTCCTTCCTGAATTTCAGCTTGACAGTATGGACATTCTAATTTATTCTTTACAACCCCACCTTTCAAGTAGGGATTGGCGTTTTTATAGAGATTGGATGTCCTTTTAATAGATAATTTCCCACCTGATGACCTGCCATAAGCGAATATGTAAAGTCCAGGAAGACCTAAGAAACCCGCGCCTGCCAGCATTCCAGTACCCATAAAAGAATAGGAAGAGCTCAGCCGCATAGCAGCATTAAACTCGTCGAATCCCATACCGACGTAAGGTCTCGACATATTACTTAAAACGAGGAAAATTATCCCCAAAACTAATAATATAGCTGCAGAAATGAGCATTAGAGGTCCTATTATCTTTAATGCTTTTGAATCTCCCATTATTTGTACTCCATAATCTATTTTTATACTTAGTTGATTAATTAAAAGACATTTTTTTAAGAATTTTAATAATCAATCACTTAAATAAATCTAGAAAAAAAAAAGAAAATTTAAATTGTGTTAAATTAACAACAATCCGGCACCGCTACCAAAAATCATTATAAATCCTAAGAAGATTGATGCAGTTAATGACATGACGACAAGTAATGTATTAATACTTGGTCCTGCAGTGTCCTTGAAAGGATCTCCTACAGTATCACCAGTTATTGCTGCTTTGTGCGTATCAGTACCTTTCCCACCGAGATTTCCATCTTCAATGAACTTCTTTGCGTTATCCCATGCTCCGCCACTGTTTGACATGAAGATAGCAAATACGAATCCTGAAAGAATGGCTCCTGCTAAGAAAGCACCTAAAGCTGCTGCACCAAAGACAATGCCAACTAACAAGGGAATTGCTATCGATATAATACTAGGTAATATCAATTCTTTAATTGATCCCTTTGTTGCAATGTCGATACATTTATTAAAGTCTGCAGCCTCTTCTCCCGTCAGTATCTTTGGATTCTCTTCAAATTGCCGTCTAATTTCATTTACCATTAATCCTGCATTTCTTTGAACGGCCATTATTAAAAGCGCAGAAAATAATGCGGGAACGACAACGCCTATAAAGGCTCCTATTAAAACCTTCACATTTAATAAGTCCATCGCAGTGATTGCTCCGGGTACGATTCCGTTTGCTTCTTCTACAAAAGAGTAGAGCAAGGCAAGCACAGTTAAGTTTGCAGCCCCAATTGCAAAGCCTTTCGTAATTGCTTTTGCGGTATTACCTGCAGAATCCAGTCTATCGGCAACTCGAATAACATCATCTCCTAAATCTCCTTGCTCAGCGATTCCACGAGCATTATCACAGATTGGACCGTAAGCATCGTTAGCTACAATAGTTCCAACTATTGCCAACATACCTACAGCAGCAATAGAGATGCCAAATACACCAGCTCCAATAACCGCCGCTTCAGCAAGAAGATATGACAAGGTCATAGCAACTACGATGCCAACCGCGGGAGGTGCGATACTAAGAAGACCATATGAAATACCTGACAATATAACCACTGCATCTCCTTCTTGGGCAGATTCAGCCATATTTCTTGTAGGAGCTTTATCTTCCCTGGTAAAGTAATCGCTAGTAAAACCTAGAACAATACCAGAAAGAAGTCCAATTATGGAGCACCAGCATAATGCCCAAGCCAGAGCAACATCTTGAGGATTTGGCAACAATGTTACAACAATTAACGTGCAGATAATAGCACATATAGCAAAAATTACTGTTGCGAAATAAGTGCCAAAATTAAGTAATTTCCCGGGTTCCTCAGATTTCTGTACTTTGATGAAGTAGATTCCTATAATTGAAGCAAACAACCCAAAAGAACAGAGCAAGATAGGAAGGATCACAAAAACTGCTCTTGCTGCTTCATCAGTAAAGATGCTTAACGCAGCAGCTAATAACATTGCTGCTACGATAGAAGCTACATAAGAATCGAATAGATCACTCCCCATTCCAGCAATATCTCCTACGTTATCACCGACATTATCAGCGATAGCTGCGGGATTTCGAGGATCATCTTCCGGAAGATCGTATTCCGCCTTACCAACTAAATCTGCTCCAACATCGGCTGTTTTTGTATATATACCGCCTCCGCACTTCGCAAAAAGCGCTACACTACTAGCTCCAAAACTAAAACCTAATACTTCACCAGGATCAGCAGTAACCCAGTAGATTAATGAAACACCAATAAGAGCTACACCGGTTACAGCTAAACCCATTACACACCCACCAAAAAAGGAAATATCAAATCCTTTTTTCGTGCTAATAGTACAACCCTGAGCGGCTCGAGTATTGGCTTTTACGCCAACCATCATGCCCATATAACCCGCCCACATGGAGCCTGCAGAGCCTACCCAGTACGCAATAGCAACGGCCCAACTAATTGCTCCTGGACTGACAGCAAACAATAATAGTATGCCTAAAGCGATGACAAAAGCACCTAGGATCATGTATTGTGTTTTTATGAAGGTTTTAGCACCTGATTCTATATATCCAGCTACTTCAACCATTTTTTCGTTGCCAGGATCTTCCTTTAATACAAGTTTAGCAAAATATGCTGCTAATAAAAAAGAGATTATTCCGGCAATGATAGCAATGACTAAAATAGGTGGTACACTTTGTATAACCATTTTTTTTTTTCACATTATTTTTTTTTCATGTATTTATAAGTGATATGCAATGTATTTGCAGATTACTTTAAATGTTTTTGATTTTTTATTATATATTTAATAAACAGTGTTATCTTAGTGGAGAAGCGGAGATTAATCATTTAGATAATATTTACAATTCAGTATAATTCATATTTCGGAGTTATGACCAAGCTTAAAAGTATAAATAGAATTGCGATTAAATAATAATAAATTTAAAACATATTAGTCGTTGATCTCATGACATTAGAAATTTATCAAATCGTTCTATTAATTTGCGTTGGAGGACTTGTAGGTATAAGCATGAGTTTTGTTGGTCAAACAGGTCAGGGTGTTGTTATACCTGTCGTGCTTCTGATTACTGGTGATGTTTTATTAGCAATAGCTGTAAGCGTTTTAAATGATTTAATAACTGCAGCTGCGGCAAGTATAGGTTATATAAGAAAGAGACAATATTTCCTAAGGAAAGATACATTTCTTATAATCTTAATAGCTCTCGGGGGATCTTTATTAGGCGTGATAGTTTTAATGACAACTCCTTTAGGTTCTGTTTTTGGATGGGCACTCCCGGCATTTCTGATAATTCTTGGTTTCGGCATTTTTAGAGCGGGATTTCCTACTTCCGAATCGCTAAAAAAGACTGTACTCAAACTTACAAAAAGAATCATGAAAAACAAGTACGATGAAGCGAAGCTAGTAGAACTCGAGCAACAAATAAGCGAACAAGTAGATGCCGACCACGATGAAATTAGAGGCGTGTTTGATCAATCCTCAAGAATTTTCTATATTTTAGCATTAATCTTTGGAACTTACGTTGGTATTAATTCTGGGATGTTTGGAGCAAATTCAGGATTTATAATCACGCTAATTTTGGTAATGCTTTATGGATACCCGCTTAAAAAAGGGGTTGGAACAGCTCTTTTATTGAGCATAAGCATGTGTGTATTTACATTCATCTTTTATCAAGTGTTAGGTGGCGTGTTTAAACCAGGCCAATCGTTCTTCAACTTAGAAATCACGTTGTTTCTTGCGATAGGTTCCGTTGTTGTTGCTCTCGTAATGCCACTTTATATACAAAAGTTGTCAGCTAAAACAATGGGAAAGGCCATGGGTATAATTATAATGATTTTAGGCTTAGTTTGTCTGACATTTTTCTTTATAAGCTAAATAATCTTCAATTTTTTTTAATTTCTTTATTTTCAGTTATATTAAACAAAATTTTTAAACGAGTTAGAAGATTAATTTATATAACATTCTTTCGAGGTCAATAGGAATGGACGAGTATAAATGTGAGGTTTTAATAATTGGTGCAGGTCCTGCGGGATTATGTGCGGGAGTATATTGTGGTCGAGCTGGTAGAGATACGATCATTCTTGAAGGAAAGGGCGAATCTGCCATAACGCAAGCAAAGGAAGTTCAAAATTATCTCGGATTTGAGAGCATTGGAGGAACAAAACTTTTAGAAACTTTTAAAGCTCATGCGAAAAGCAATGAGAAGGTAAAACTCATAAAAGGCGATGTAATCTCGTTAATGGTTGGAATGGGCAAGAACATGATTTCTACGAGAACAGCTAATATCACTGCTGATTCCATTATTATTGCTACTGGGGGAGGACAGCGCAAGGAAAAAGTAAAAGGCGAAGATTCCTTAACAGGATATGGCGTTTCCTACTGTGCTTTATGTGATGGTCCTTTATACCGGGAAAAAGTTGTGTATATGTATGGTTCTGACGAAGAAGTATTAGAAGAAGCTTTAATACTGCACCAAATGGGTTGCATTGTAAAGATTATTTCAAATATAGGAATCAACGAAATGCCAGAAGGTGTTAAGGAAGTTCAAGATAAAGAAATTGAAATTATCGATAATATAGAAGTCATTGAAGTTGTGGGTAATGATAAAGGAACTATTGAGAAAATAATATGTAAATCAACTGATACTGATGATGTTATAGAATATGATTTAGATTGTCTCTTTATATTATCTCACATTCCGTCAAATACGATGTTCAAAAAGGCTGGCGTTGAACTGGACGATAAAGGCAACATAAAGGTTGATGAAGAGCAACAAACAAACATAAAAGGCGTGTATGCAGCAGGAGATGTCACGGGTGGTCTATTTCAAGTTGCTTTCGCTGTCGCAGAAGGCGCTAGAGCGGGCATTAACGCTTCTAAATATATAAGAACCTTACCAAAATAAAAAGAAATAGTAAAAATAAGATTAGATTTAAGCGCTCATTACAAATAGAGCGTGATTTTTTGTTAATTCAGAGAGCATGAATTTAGCGACATCGTTAGCATTATCAATTCCTACGTTTTCTAACCGGGTTTTAAGCGTGGTACTGAATATTTTCTGAAGGTCGTTAATGTTTATCGTCTCGGGATTTTTCCCACCGTCTTTTATGGCAAGTCGCACGATTCCGGCACAAGCAAGTTCTTTTTTACAGATCTTTTCTGAAAGAATGTGGCCGAAAAATTTGCTGACATTCACGATTAATCTTCCTCCATTTGCGCTAATATATCTTCCTCTGACATGTCTGCAGACTCGTCTTTTACGTCGTAATTACGGTTTGCCCAATTTTTCAACCAACTTGGTGGGAGCCAGATTAATGTCTCTAACACAAAAGCTATAAACACTAATAACATCGTCGTGAGTAGTTTAAAAGCGGAATAATCTAAGAATTGTATCGTTCCTAGGCAAACAAGTAAAATACAACCTAGCATTATTAATTTATATTTCAGTTTTATCCAGTCTTCCACATTAATGTTTTGCTTGATTTCATTGTATGAGCTTAGTGAAGCCTTAAATCGCCAACCGTTAGTAATCAGATTTGTTACCAACATAATTACAACGGAAAATGTATGATTTATATGACTCGCTGATAAATCCTGATTTTGAGGTGCAAACGAGCCCGTTATAACTATCGCACTGATGCTAAAAATTATCATTAACACCAATCCAATCATAAAAATCAAAAATATTATTTTTATTGGACTTTTCCTCCCGACATAAAAAGCATAATGCACAAATAATCCATAGAAAATTAACGAAATTAATCCAAGAAGGTTATATAATGTCTTACTTGAAGTAAATAGACTTGGATCGATATCCACCGAAACAGCTGTTAAAGCATTAAGTCCGATTATCAAAAAACATATTCCTATTATATATATGGCCTTAAGCTCTGCTTTTTTACCCCTTATAAAAACCAAAATCGTTACGATAACAGCTACGATAGAAATCCCAAATTTAAGTATTGTTGCAGGTCCTACTGTCATTTTTTATACATATTGATTTAATTAAATATTA
>JAEORV010000053.1 GCA_016840695.1 Promethearchaeota archaeon | reverse complement strand
GTAGATTTAGTTCAGTTGCTAGATTTTGAGCGTCTTCAGCAGTAACTTTTCTTGCGTGCTCTAAGTCTTTCTTATTCGCGCATAAAAGACCGATTGATGAGCCTCGATCTCCTATTGTACTTTTAATATCCTCGTGCCAATGTCTGATATCGTTAAAAGTTTCTGCTCTAGTTATGTCATACAATATAATGGTCGCTTGTGCGCCTTGATAGAATTGTCCTCTAATGTAAGAAAATTTTTGTTGTCCCGCAATGTCCCATAACATTAGAAATACCATCTTATCGTCGACCAACACTTCCTTTTTAGACACGTTTACGCCGATTGTTGGAATGTAAGTACGTCTAAAAGCGCGATCAGTAAATCTCAATACAGTTGAAGTCTTACCGCAGCCAGCATCTCCGCAAATGACAACTTTAAACGAATATTTCGATGTCACATCGACCTTGTCGTGATCTGGAAATGCTTCTGAGTCGTCTTTTGCTCCATCTTCGTGCTGTTCTAATTCTTTTAGCCATTTTTTAAATTTTTCATGAATATCTGTTAGTTGAATTGTAATTTTATCTTGTCCGGCGTTAAGCTTATTTAATTCGATGATTTTCTCTGCAGCTTCGTCAAAAACGATCTCTAAATCCTTAATATATTTATAAAATATCGCATCGTCATCTTCGTCAAATATCAAGCTAAGTGACGCCGTGCCAACATCACCGCGCAAGCTTTCATCTTTCCATTCAATGCATCGAATAACTCCCTTTTTTTTCTCCGTTGGAAAGGGTAAAAAAGCTAATGCTTTTGGATTCGTTATTTCCTCAGTTGAGAGTAGATCGATTGATTTTTGAGCAATTAATCGACCAAAACTTTTGCTAACATTAGGGAGAGAAAATTTTGGGATTGGCCCCATTAACTGGTCAAACTCGGAATATACGATTCCAATTCGATCTATCATTGTAAGGAATTTATACAATTCTAAATATATATATGCTTACAATAGATTTGGTTTTCATACAAGAAAAAAGTTATTCAAAAATTGCATTCAAATAATAAATAATCAAAAGTCGTTATAATAATGGATGATATATTCTAGTATCTAATATAATTTGAAAAAAAGGTAATAAATTGACGGATAAATACGAAAAAATAGCACAAAAAATGGGAGTTATATGGAACGAGGAGATGCGAAAAATTCTTGAAGCTTTATTTAACTCAGAAGAAACAGATATATTATTAACATTTAATGGGCCATATCTTGACCGCTTTACTGCTGAAAAGATCGCTCGGAAAGTCAAGCGCCCGATTGAGGAAATAAAACCAATGTTAGAAGAAATGGCCAGGACTCAGAGACTATTTTCGTCAGGAAAAGGTGATAACAGGACATACTCCATGTTTCCATTGGTACCGGGATTATTTGAATTATATTTCTCGAATCACGAAAGGGCTGCTGCTGAAGAAAAAGAGACTTTAATGGTATTTACCGAGGCTTACGAGAAATATTACGACAAAGGAAATGTTGCAAAAGCGTTTAGTTCTAAATATCCCTTCATGAGGGTTCTAGTAGAACAGAAAGCGCTTGAAGAAACTGTTGAAAGAGGGAAGGGCAAACTCATTGAGGTTGCACAAGATTTGGATGTTGTAAAAAATGACATACTTCCCTTCGAGCAGGCAAAAATTCTCGTAGAAAAGGCTCGCAGGGTGTCTGTTATGGATTGCGCGTGTCGAACGCACATGAAGATCTATAATAATGGAAAAACGGTGAATGATTATCCAATTAATGTCTGCATCGCTTTTAATACCTGGGCAGATTATGTCATTGAAAATGGGTTTGGGCGGGAACTCACAAAAGAGAAACTTCTTGAAACTTTGAGCAAGGCGGCTAAAGCGGGATTAGTACATACAACTCAAAACATACAAGAGAAGTCAACATTCATGTGTAATTGCGATAGAGATTGCTGTATCATGCTTCGTGGGCTTCACCAATTTAATGATCCAGGACTCCTAGCGAACTCGAACTTCATCCCGGAATATGACCGGGAGAAGTGTATCTTTTGTCAGAACTGTGTTAATCTATGTCCAATGTGTGTCATTAGTGAAGTAGAAGAGGATGATAAAATCACTATAGATTACGATAGATGTATTGGTTGTGGAGTATGTGCTTATAATTGTCCTGAAGAGGCATTAACCATGGTGAAAAAATATGACAAAATCCCCGCGGTAAACACGATGGAAGCAATGACCAAGAATGTCTCGGGAAGATCTCATTAAGAATTTTTTATTATTATTAGTAAGTTTTTTTACCTGAATTACCGAAAAAAGCAATATATCTTATAAATAAAAGAAGAAAATTATTTATAAGAAGAATCGTGAAGATAAAATATCATGAAAGCAATACTGTATGAGAAATATGGTGCTCCTGAAGTCTTGGAGATGAAAGAAGTAGAAAAACCGATTCCCAAGGACAATGAAGTACTTGTGAAGATTCATGCAACAACAGTAACAAAGGCAGATTGGACATTTCGTAATGGTTTTACACG
Source organism: Promethearchaeota archaeon (assembly GCA_016840695.1). GTDB lineage: Archaea > Asgardarchaeota > Lokiarchaeia > Sigyniarchaeales > SOKP01 > FT1-020. The sequence goes on along the minus strand of JAEORV010000053.1, from coordinate 5,651 downwards.
ATTTAATCCCTTGATAACTTTTTTCGCACGATTGTCTTTTGGTCTCAGAGGACCAAAAAAAGTGAAGATACTTGGACTCGAGCTAGCTGGTGTGGTTGATGCAGTAGGAAAAGATGTAACAAAATTTAAAAAAGGAGATCAGGTCTTTGCTACCCCAGGATTCCGTTTTGGAGGATATGCGGAGTATATCTGTTTTCCTGAAGAAACTGAAAAAGGGCGATTCTCGAAGGATGGAATTTTAGCACCGAAACCTTCTAATATGACCTTTGAAGAAGCCGCTCCAGTTGCTGGCGGGGGATTAACAGCGTTAGTTGTAATTAGAAAAGCTAATATTCAAAGTGGACAAAAAGTCTTAATCTATGGGGCTTCTGGAAGTGTGGGGACATATTCCTTACAATTAGCAAAGTACTTCGGAGCAGAAGTTACAGGGGTGTGTAGTACCACAAATTTAGAAATGGTCAAATCTCTAGGTGCTGATAACGTAATTGATTACACTAAGGAAGATTTTACTCAAAGTGGTGAGTTATATGATGTCGTTTATGATGCTGTAGGAAAATTCAAGCCTTCACGAGCTAAAAAAGCTCTTAAGAAAACAGGGAAGTATCTCAATGTTAATAAAGACTCAGGTGATGGAAAGAATATAAAATATGAGGATTTCATATTCCTTAAGGAACTTGTTGAAGCAGGAAAACTAAAATCAGCGATAGATAGAACCTATTCATGGGAACAAATAGTAGAAGCTCATAAATATCTCGATAAAGGACATAAAAAGGGGAATGTAATAATAAAAATAATGGAGTGATAGAAATATGGAAGATGTAAAAATAATAATTGCTTTCTTATGGGTAGCAACCATGTTAATTTATTTATTAGGAGATGTAATTCGCATTTTTGCGGGGGATTTTTCAAAAGGAGAGATGGCAGGCCAACCAATGAAATCGTCCATGTGGGTAATAGCTGCAGGAATAATGGCGATCCCCATTGTCATGATTGTTCTAACCGTTACGTTGGTTAATCCAATAAATAAGGTGTTGAACATCATAATGGCATTGTTCTTTATCCTTTTTAATCTTGCGGGGATAAAGGGATATAAAGCTTATGATCAATTATTGCTGATTGTAAGTTTTAGTTTTAATTTTCTAGTAATATTTTATGCATGGACCTGGATTTAAATAGATATGAATAAAATGAAAGCAATTATTTGGACTAAGTATGGACCTCCAGATGTTCTCCAGCTTCAAGAAGTTGAAAAACCTACACCTAAGAACAATGAAGTATGTATAAAGATTCATGCAACAACCGTAACCGCGGGGGACTGTGAAATGAGAGGGATGAAAGTCGCAAAGATGTTCCGGTACCTCATGCGACTTTATATTGGTCTTAGAAAACCAAAAAGAATCACGATATTGGGGATGGAATTAGCTGGGAAAATAGAAGCCGTTGGCAAAGATGTAATATTATTCAAGGAAGGGGATGAAGTTTTTGCGGCACCAGATTTTAATCATTTGGGGACTTGCAAGGAATATACATGTCTACCTGAAGAATCCAAAGAAGGATTGTTGGCAAAAAAACCAACTAATATGACCTATGAAGAAGCCGCTGCCGTCCCTGTTGGTGGTCTTGAAGCTTTATATTTTATAGGAAACGGAAACGTTCAGAAACAACAAAAAGTTTTAATTAATGGTGCGGGTGGGACCATTGGTACGTTTGCTGTACAGCTTGCCAAGTATTTTGGTGCTGAAGTAACAGGCGTGGATAGCACGGATAAATTGGACATGTTGCGCTCAATTGGGGCTGACCACGTCATTGATTATACTCAAGAAGATTTCACCAAAAACGAGGAAACTTATGATGTAATTTTTGATGTTGTTGGTAAAAGATCCTTATCAAATTTTAAAAAACCTCTGAAGAAAAATGGTTTACTTCTTCTAGCCAATCCTAAGCTTTCACATTATATTCGAAGCCGATTCTCTTCAATGAGAGTAAAAGTTGGAACCTCAAATCCAAAAATTGAAGATTTATTGTTCCTTAAAGAACTCATTGAAGCTGGAAAGATAAAATCGGTCGTAGATAGAACCTATCCCTTGGAAGATACTGCCGAAGCTCACAGGTATGTTGAAACAGGGGAAAAAAAGGGCCATGTAGTCATAAAAATAGTGGGATAAGTGGAGTTGCTAATGAAATCACTAATAATTGTATATTCCTATCATCATAATAATACTGAAAAAGTTGCTAAAGTTTTCGCAAAAGTTCTTGATGCTCAATTAAAAACGCCACAGCAGGTGAAACTTGAAGAGCTCCAAGAATATGACCTAATTGGTTTTGGCTCGGGGATTTATAGTGCAAAGCACCATAGACTTCTGCTTGACCTTGCTGATACTCTCCCACAAACCCCTACTGGGAAAGCATTCATTTTTTCAACTGGTGCACTGACAGGAGAAAAGAAAGCTACCAAAGATCACTCCATCCTTAGGGAAAAACTCGAATCGAAAGGGTTTGTGATTCTTAACGAATTCCAATGTAAGGGTTTTAACACTAATAGTTTTATGAAATATTTTGGCGGAATGAATAAGGGGAGACCGAATGCGGAAGACCTCAAGAATGCGGAACATTTCGCTTTAAACTTGAAGCAGAAACTATCATCATAAATCTTTAAATGGTATATATTAATTATTAGTTTATTTCCTTAGTAAATATAATTAATTGTATATTCTTATCATCATCCTAATTCTTGACGAAGATATTAAAAAACTTGAATAGGTATCCCACATATTTAAAAATGATAACTATGGAATTTTGGAAATATTATGATGTGACCCACAAGGAGCACCTCGTGTGCAATCCTATGAGCGTTGAAAAATTAAACGAGCTTATCACGCTCTTGACATTAAAACCAGGTTCAAAAGTATTAGAAATCGCTACCGGTAAAGGCGAATTTCTGATTCGGCTCGTCGAAAAGTACAATGTATCCGCTATAGGAGTTGATCTCTCGCCTTACCACCTTGGTGATGCTAAAATAAAAGCGAAAGAGCGTGTCCCGAATGCTGATTTAACACTAATTGAAATGGACGGCGCCAATTATCACCCCGATACCCCTGAAAGCTTTGACCTCGCTTGTTGTCTAGGCGCCAGTTGGATTTATAACGGGCATGAGGGCACGCTTAAATATTTGATGAGCAAAACCAAGCGCAACGGGCTCGTCGTGGTGGGAGAACCGTTTTGGATCAACAAGCCCCCGAAAGAGTATTTCGAACTTTCAGAATTAAAATATGAGATGTTCAGCACGCATATTGGGAATGTGCAAATTGGGGAAAGTCTCGGTCTAAAACTGCTGTACACATTCGTGAGCACCCCCGATGAGTGGGATCGATACCTCGGTCTCCAATGGTATGCAACAGACATGTACGCCCAAGCAAATCCAGATGATCCCGACCTTCCTGAACTCTTAGCCAAATTAAATAGAGAGAAAACCCTATATCTGAAATGGGAGCGGGATGCGTTTGGGTGGGCGATTTATGTGTTTAGAAAGAAATAAATAGTAAAAGAAAAAAGAATAGATTTAATTTTGAAGTTTATCCTTCATTTCAATGTAGAAATCTAGAGAATTTGGGTTCCTTAAAGCGCCTCGATTGGCAACAGGCATGCCGTGGATGATTTTTGTTACGGCAATCTCAACCTTTTTATTGCTGAAAGTGTAGGGAATGCCATCGGAAGGCGCAGCATAAATCAGTTTGGGCACATGTCTCGGTGACGTCTTTTCTCGTAAGGTGGTCTTAATTTTCGCCTTCAGATCATCGGTTAACTCATAACCCTCATTTAGTAAAACAAACATCACTATGCGAATGTCTCCTTCCCATTTTTGCCCAATAACTAGAGAATCAGCAATCTCGGGGAGTTGTTCTACCACATTATAGATTTCTGCGGTTCCAATTCGTACTCCACTTGGTTTGAGTACAGCATCAGAGCGCCCCCAGAACGTGATACCCCCTGTATCGCTATGAATGACAATATAATCGCCATGTCTCCATACATTTTTACCCACGTCCTTGTAGTAATCAAAATAAGCTGCCTTATATTTTGTCATGTTGTCGTCGTCTCCCCAGAAATGAGTTGGCATCGATGGAGCTGGAGCTTCGCATACAAGTTCAGCTTGTTCGTCTTCGATAGGCTCCGCTTTTCCTGAATATGCTTCTACTTTCATTGCCAAGGCTCGACCTTGTAATTCACCAGAATAAACGGGTAGGATAGGTATTGCCCCGGCAAAACAACCGTTAATATCCGTCCCTCCGCTGATTGAATTGAAGAATAAGTCCTTCTTGATTTCTCTATAAACATATTCGAATCCTTCGGGTGAAAGCGTCGACGCTGTTTGCGAAATTTCCCGTAACGCGCTTAAATCGTACTTCTCTGCTGGTTTTGCGTCGATCCCCATGAGGTAATGAAGGTAGGCTGCACTAGTACCAAATATCGAGACCTTATGCTTTTCAATCAGTTCAAAAAACCTTAATGGATCTGGATAAAGAGGATTACCATCGTAAAGAAATATAGTACATCCAACGGCCAGTCCACTTATGAGCCAATTCCACATCATCCACGATGGAGCAGTGATATAATTAAGCACGTCACTTCTCTTACAATCCGTAGAAAGAATTAACTCCTTCAAATGATTAATAAGTACGCCACCGGCACCTTGAACCATGCATTTAGGCTTCCCCGTCGTTCCAGAGGAGAACATGACATATAAAGGATGATCAAACGGTAATTGCTCAAATTCGAGAGGTGGATTGTCATCCTTTGAGATAAAATCTTCCCAATTTATAGCCTTAGGAATGCTGCTTACATTGCATTTTTCTTCTGTTATGTAGGAAACAACTATAACTTTTTCAATTGAAGGAATAGCGGCTACAACTGCTTTTGCATTTTCCTTGATATCAAATGCTTGATCTCTATAATAATAACCATCAACGGTAAAAAGAACTTTAGGCTCAATTTGTCCAAAACGATCGATAACAGCATTAGGTTGAAGTTCTGCGCCACAGGAAGCCCAAGTTGCTCCGATTGCCGTAGCTGCTAGCATTGCGACAGGAGTCTCGATCAGGTTTGGAATATAAGATACCACTCTATCACCCACCTTAACACCTGCCTCTTTTAAAGCCTTAGCTAAGCGAGCAACAGTTTTATTCAATTCAGCGTAAGTTATTTTTTTTGATACCTTAGTTTCACCTTGAAAAATAAAAGCCAGTTGGTCATCTTTATACTTCAAGAGGTTCTCAGCAAAATTTAGTTTAGCACCAGGAAACCATTTTGTTCCAGGAAATACACTTAAATCCTCAACTACTTTACTATAAGGCTGTGAAGCAATTATTCCAGAAAACTTCCACACGGCATCCCAGAAATCAGGTATCATTTCAACAGACCAGTTGTATAAATCCTTACCACCTTCAAGATTTTGTCCGTATTCCTTGTTTACAAATTCAATGAAGCGAGTAGCTTTTGCGTTCTTAATCCATTCTTCTGATGGCTCCCAGAGTTTTTTTCTTTCGTAGCTCATTATTAAAAACTCATCAATTCATTTTTTCAGTTTATTAATTCAATAAAATTTTAGAATATTTCTATCTTCAACATGTTTTTTATTAAATCTTTCTAAAATA
>JAEORV010000052.1 GCA_016840695.1 Promethearchaeota archaeon | reverse complement strand
CAGGAATTGTATATACCCAATAATAAATGCTCTCTTGCTTTCTAGACTGAAAAGTACATCTATCGTAATAAAGAGTGGTACCTCTATTGTTATCATAATTAACCAGTTCACTTACGGGTACAATATCCATCTTTTTTTCCATGGTTAACCAATAAAGAGTTTTTAAAGCGGTAGTTTTACCTGAACCTGCCATACCCCAGTATAATAACTTTATATAAACCTTATGATCTGATGTGAACCGAACCATTCTTAGATACCGTGAGAAATCTTAATCCTGCCAGCAAAAATTTTAAAAATTACATTTTAAAATGTTTAATTAACAGATTGAATATCGCCAATAAAAATATGATTAATATTAGGATATTAATAATGAATAAAACATGAAATTTAATATAAATATGTTGGATTTTGATCACGATAGAGGACTATTATACCTAAAATTTGACAAGGGATAGAGTATTTTGATCAACCAAAAAGTAACATTATCTAGAAAAACTATTAGAATGACGATTTTTTAAATTATTTATTGAACTTTGAATTGTAAAAAACTATTTTTGTGATTAAACATGGCAAGATATACTGGAAGCGAAATTATATCAAAATACTTGATAAAAGAAGGTGTTAAACATGTTATTGGCATTCCGGGACATGGTTGTCTTCCTTTAGTTGACGCATTTTTTCGCGATAAGGATAAATTACAGCTCATTCAACCAAAACAAGAAATGGCAGGAGTACATCTCGCAGTAGGATATTATAGAATAACGGGGAATCCGTTAGTGGTTTTTACCTCAATTGGACCTGGAGCCATAAACACGGCCATAGGTATGGCTGATGCTTACGTGGATTCTATGCCAGTTTTAGTAATTACGGGAGATACACACGTCCACATGCGTGGTAAGGGTGTTCTTCAGGAAATAGAGCGAGAAAGGGATTCAAACATGCCCCGAATTTTGGAGCCTATTAGCAAGCGTTCGTGGCAAGTAAGTTCAGTTGGACAAGTACCTACTACAATTCAGCGCGCTTTCAACATAATGATGACGGGTAGAAAAGGGCCCGTTCACATTGATTTACCCATAGACGTGCAAGCAGATGCGGTAGAAACGGATATTCCTGAACCCTTAGAGCGGAGATCTTCTGGAAAGATCCTAGGGGATCCTGATTTAATTAAAGAAGCTTCTAATTTGCTAATGACTGCTCAAAGACCTGTCTTATTTTTAGGAGGAGGGGTTGTAAGCGCCGGAGCTTTCGATGAGATCAAGATCTTGGCAGAGAAAATAGGCGCAGCTGTAGTTGTGACGATGATGGCTAAAGATGCCTTTCCAAACGATCACGATCTCTTCTGCTGGTCAGCCGGTTCCAAAGGAACGACAATTGGTTTGAAAATGACATCAAAAGCAGATGTTATCTTAGCACTTGGATGTCGATTTGCAGATGAGACCGCGAGCTCCTATAAAGACGGAGTGAGCTTTTCGATCCCTCCTACAAAACTTATTCAAATTGATGTAGATCCTCACGAGATTGGAAAAAACTACCCTGTGTCGGTAGGTATAATTGGAGACGCAAAAGCTTGTCTGAATCAAATAATTGAACTTTTAGAAAAGGAGAATTTTTCTAAAGATTACACGAATACGGATTATTACAAGGAAATACAAAAAGAAAAAAGGGATTGGAACGAGTTTTTAACTAAAAATCGGGACGATAGCAAGGTTCCGGTAATGATCTCGACCGTGCTCCAAGAGATAAGGAAATTCTTCAAAAAAGATGCGATAATGGTTACTAGTTCGGGAAACGTGCAAGCTCAAATGCTCCAAGAATTAGAATTTTACGAACCAAAAACGTGCCTTACAGCGGGAGGATTCTCAACAATGGGTTATACGGTACCAGCCGCTATTGGCGCAAAATTAGGAATCTCAGATTTAGGTAAACCGGATACCGAAGTAGTAGGGCTTGTAGGAGATGGAGACTTCATGATGACAATTTCGGAACTATCCATTGCAGTTCAGTTAGGTCTTAAGAACCTCTTCTTTATAGTTTTAAACAATGCGGGATGGATTGCGATTAAAGATCTTCAACAAGCAGCTTTTGGAGAGGACAGAGGTTATGGCACTGCTTTTAAAGATAAAGACGGAAATTCTTATACTCCCGATTTTGCGAAAATCGGTGAAGCATTCGGTTGCTATTCTGAAAAAATTTCTAAAAAGGAAGAAATTCTTCCCGCCTTAGAAAGAGCGAGAGAATCTGGAAAGCCTACAGTTATAGAAATAATGGTCAATCAAGATTATCCTTACACGGGCTCTCCAGCTGTAGGATGGTGGGACGTTCCTATTCCAGAATATCTAGAAGAGCGGAGAAAAAAATACATGGAAGAGATTAAAGGAGAAAAATTATAACACCAGCATTTTACCAATGACCTGCTCCATCTAATAACTCATCGATAGATTCGTAATCCTCGAGTTTCCCTTCCTTCTTTTTTAACTCGATTTCTTTTTCCCATTTTGCATCGGAACCTAACACGACCTCCACACCCATATTTTGAATGGATTTTATAATGTCTTTCTTATGAAGACATTTGGGGAATGGAGTTTCTTTCAAGATACACGACGCAACATGAATCACATCTATTCCCGTTTCTTCTTTGAGATTTCTTATTAATCTAAAAATCCTCCTTCCAGGGCACGCTCCGCAGGAAAAAAATCCAACTAATTGAGCATTTTCATCGTAATCCTTAAATGTATGTTTCCGTTCTGAAAATGAAGTTAAGCAAGAGGTGCCTGGACACGATTCCTCTGTTCTTTCACACCTAACTATTGCTACCTTTTTACTTTTTGCTATTCCAGTCAATTTCAAATCACTAAACTTATCATGTCTACAATTTTATAAGTCTACTTATAAATCGTTTTAAATGAATTAAATACATTTTTTTTATAATTTAAAATGACTTTCTCTTTATTATTCCGATATATTCATAAATTATTGAATATATGCCCCAAATTTCGCAGAGACAACATTTTTTCTATAACTATCTAAATATCCAGACTTAATTTTTGGTTCTGATGGTTTCCATGAGCTCAAGCGCTTTTTTATTTCCTCGTCTGATAATAATAGATTCAACTTGCGATTATCCACATCGATTTCTACAATATCTCCCTCTCGAACAATTGCTATAGGCCCTCCCTCGATGGCTTCAGGACACACGTGACCAATGCACGGGCCTCTGGTTGCTCCAGAATACCTGCCATCTGTAATCATAGCCACTGAATCTCCTAAACCCATTCCAACTAATATTGCTGCCGGTATTGATAACTCCCTCATTCCTGGAGAACCTTTTGGACCTTCGTATCGAATGATCAAAACGTCTCCTTCCTTGACTCGATTTGTCATTAGGGCATCCTTGACTTCTTCTTCACATTCAAATACTTTAGCAGGACCCTTATGATATCTCATTTCGGCATTAATTGCACTTTGTTTAACTATAGCCCCCTCAGGAGCTAAGTTTCCTTTCAAAACGGCAATCCCTCCTTCTTTTTCTAATGGATCCTCAAACGATCTAATTACTTGAAAATCATCAATCTTTATCAGGTTTAAATAATCCTCTAAAGATATTCCCAGCACTGTGTTAGTGGATAAATCTAAAACATTAGACAACTTCTTCATAAGAACCTTTACACCCCCAGCATCGTGAAAGTCAGAAAGGTTGTATTCAGAGGCGGGTTTAAATTTTGCCAACAATGGGACTTGCTTGCTTAAAGAGTCAAAATCGAAATGGTTTAAGTTTCCCCCAATCTCGTGCGATAAAGCACACATATGCAAGATCATATTTGAAGAACCTCCAAATGCCAATGCGACTTTAATAGAGTTTTCAATAGACGCGTGAGTAATGATATCTAAAGCTTTTACTCCATTTTCAACCAATTCCATGACGTATTTTCCAGTTTCTTTACATAAATAGTCTCTATCCTCACTAATTGCGCTCATTGTGGCACAATCGGGGAGGGAAAGACCCATAGCCTCAACGATACAAGCCATTGTATTTGCAGTCCCCATCATATTACACGCGCCAGGACTACAGCACGTTTGAGATTCGATGAGATGGAACTCTTCTTCCGTGATTTTACCGTCCTTGAATTGGCCAATAGCTTCTTTAATGTCAGATGTCACGAAGGTTTTTCCTTTTAGAGATCCAGCCTTGAAAGTTTTGGCATCCATAATTCCTCCAGTAAGAAAAATTGTAGGGATATTACATCTTGCAGCAGCTATTAACATGCCAGGGATGATTTTATCACACGAGCATAGCATGACCATCCCGTCAAAATTATATGCTTTTATCATGCATTCGATAGAAGCAGCAATTACTTCTCTTGATGGTAGGACATATTTAGAAAAGTTTCCAGAGTTAGCAATACCATCACAAGGAGCAATCGTATTGAATTCCATTGGAGTTCCACCTGCATCTATTACCCCCTCTTTCACAAAAACGCTTAAATTTCTCAAATGGATGTGCCCTGGATTTATCTCGTTCCAAGAGTTTACTATTGCGATTCGTTGTTTTTTCAAGTCGTCGTAGGTATACCCACATCCGAGGTATAAAGCTCTTTCATAGGCTTTTCTAGGATCCAAATTCTCTTTTTCTGATGACATGGTTAAGTATTTTTACAGCTAGAAATTATATAAATTTAATTAATTAATTGAATGCTGAAAATTTCATGTTAAAAGCGGGCATCATAGGAACTGGAGTTATATTTGACCTGAACGTTCAGGGATATCTAAACAATAACGACGTTGAAATCACGTGTTTGTGTAATCGAACTGTCGAAAAAGCAGAAGAAAAGATCAAAAAATTCAAGCTCAATAAAGATATTAAAGTCTATTCTGATTATAAAAAGATGTTGGATAGTGAAGTGTTGGACATTGTTGAGATCCTTTTACCACATCATCTCCACGCTGAAGCTGTAATTTATGCAGCAAGCAAGGGAATAAAAGGGATAACGGTTCAAAAACCGATGACACTCTCGTTAGATGAGGCAGATGCAATGATTAAAGCTTGTAATGATTCTGGATCAATACTTTCAATATATGAGAACTTTGTCTTTGCTCCTCATATCATGAAAGCGAAAGAATTAATCGACCAAGATTACATAGGCGACCCATCATCTATAAGAATTAAAGTTGCAATGGGCGCGAAAGGCGGATGGGACATTCCGGAAAGCGCGAATAAATGGCGCGAAATTCCTGAACAAATAGGTGGTAATTCTGAGAAAGGGTCACCTGTTTTATTCGATTATGGTTGGCACGGTTTTGTTTTAGGAAGGTGGTTTTTTGGAGAGGAAATTGAGAAAGTGTTTGCCTGGACAGATAACTACCAAGGAATTGACGCTCCCGCTTTTGTCATGTGGAAATATAAAGAGAATAAAAAAAATTATCATGTAATTCCTCAGTATGGAAACATGGAATTTGCCCTGATGCCCGAGCTTGAGATTCCGTCAAAGTATTATCCTTCTGACGAGTTTATTGAAATTATAGCCAGCCGTGGATTAATGAAGATAAATCAGGCAACCTCAATTGGAAATAAAATGTCTGAATCACCTATCTTTGCTCCAATCGTGATTATTCGAGACGGTAAGGTGGAGACGTACAGTGATTTTGAGATGGATTGGAAGAATAGTTTTATTAACGCAACAAAATATTTTATTGATGTTGTGAAGAACAATAAAGAACCCATATTGTCAGGGAAACAAGCAAAAGAGATTTTAAAATTCAATTTAGCGGCGATTCAATCAGCTAAATTAAGAAAGGATATATACTTAAAGGATATGAATTAAGATTACAAGTCATACTCGTATTTGAGCTTTTCGTGCTCTAAACCTTGCTTAATACCCTTTTTTAGATCCTTGCCCACGCGCCTTAAATATCCAATTCCCTTACCAAGCACTTTCCTCTTAGAGAAAAACTCTTCTACAACGCAAGACTTATTTTGCTCATTTTCAGGTGTAATTTCTTCCCATGATACTTCTCTTTGTTGTTGAGAAGAAATGTAAGGCATTTTTGCGAAGATACACAAGTCTCTTCCTTGTTCCCCAGTGTATATCGGGGTACCTCCATCTTTCATTACTTTTATGAAATTTTGAGTAGCTCCTATGAAAGAGTACCTCCAATCTCGTGGTAAATCCTCCCCATAAGTTTTAACTTCACCATCAGAAAATACTACAATAGGGGGATATTGGGGAGTTTTAGAAACGAAATTTCCTCCTGATGTGCATTGGTTCAACCACATTATTCCTTTAGTGCCAGAAATCTCAATGAATTCGTCACACGCGTAAAAATTGGACGGATAGTAAATATTTGGTCCTTGACAGAACTCCATGCTACCATATCTAGGTGGATCGTTTGTCCCCTTGCTCGGATATTTCCAGATAATGTTAGCAGGAAAATCTACCGTTGCCGAAAAATAATCGATCCACGAATACAATTTATCAACTCGCTCCTCGTCCATTAACCAAAGTGCGAGCGAAAATTTATGAATGCCGTCGTCGTAGACTAACGGTCCACCGCCGCATTTATCTACTTGAACTCTCCACAGATAAGATTTTAAAAGAGAGTAAGGCATCCGTGGACCACCCGTTCCAATCGTATTGATCCTAAAATTAAGAGGTGTTCCTATAATTCCTTGGTCCAATAATTCCTTTGCTTTCAAATATGGAGGATAAAATCGAAAATTTTCAAATGATTTGAGAACGACCTTCTCTTCTTTACAAACTTGAATTATTCTTTCACAATCCGTAATTGTGTGAGCCATTGGCTTCTGGACTGAGATCCCATGTACACCAGCCTTCGCAGCATATTCAGCCATTGGTGCGTGCAGATGGTGAGGTGTAAGTATATCTACAATGTCAAGATCCTCCTTATCAATCATTTCTTTATAGTCAGTATAGATTTTTGTAGTTCTCAACCCCCACCTATCCAGTTTTTCTCCGGCGTTCTTTATGTTCGTGTCAGCAACAGCAACTACTTCCACGTCTGGAGAAAACAAGTAACCTTGGATGTTCAAATTAAAAATTACGCCACATCCTATCAATCCAACTTTCAACATTTTTCTTCAAATATCTAAAAGTATTACTTTTAATTAAATTCCATCAATATAATAATTTCTTGTTTATTCAATATTACATTATTGTAGAATAACCGAGCATTTTATTTTATTATTGAAAGATTTAAATAGCGATTCTTTCATAAGAAATTAAATTGATGATAAAAATTAGATAAGAAATCCTTAGGATGTCTTTTTAATAAATGAAGCAGAACGATAAATTTCCCCTCATGGATGAGGAGATGATACAACAAGCTATTTTTCTATTAAAAAAAAAAGAAGAGAGAGACTTTCATGAAGTTAAAGATTTGAATCTTAGAGGGAAACTCTTATTGCAGCAAAATAGAATTAATAATCTCTCTAAACGGGAAAAAATTGTACTAAAGGGAAGACTCTTAATAGAACAAGAGCGGATCAGAAATCTCACTAAAGAGGAAAAAATGATCCTAAAAGGACGACTCTTAGTTAATAAAGATAATTTACCCACTCTTACAAAAGAAGATCAGATGTTATATATATTACATGTTTTATCAGGAAGGAAATTAAAGGAAAGATATAAAGTATATCAAAAAGGAGCAAAACGGAAACAAATCTTATTAGAGAATGGTCATAAAAATAAGAGACTCGATAGAATCACCAAACCAAATAAATTAAATGAGCTAGTTTTACCAATAGCTCATTACGCAATAATAGATTTAAATAATCCAAGTATGACTGATCTAAAAATCAAGATATATGGACTTGGTTCTTGCATTGCACTAATTCTATGCGATAAAGTCAAGAAAATACACGCTATGTCGCACATTTACCTTCCAAAATCATCAGTTGGGTATGTAGAGGAAAATTTTCCTCAGAAACATGCTGATACTGCCGTCCCAGATTTATTAAACCAAATCTTAAAACATGGTGCAAAAAAGGAACATGTTAAAGCATATATATTTGGAGGAACAACAAAATTTAAAAACGCCTACAGTGATATGGGAAAAAGAAATACCGAATGCGTTAAAAGAGTATTAAAATCATTGGATATAAAAATTGAAAAAGACCTTTTGGGGGGAACTAAAGGAAGCACTATTATTTATGATGTGAAAAACAATCTTGTTTCATTACTAAATTTAAATAAAAATATCAAAATTTGATTTTTGTAAGTAATAGGCCAAATCTTGAATATTTCAATTATAATTACCCTGTATAATACCAGAATTCGAATCTCTATTAGGAAATCGTTTTTTTTTTCTA
>JAEORV010000051.1 GCA_016840695.1 Promethearchaeota archaeon | reverse complement strand
TTCCAGTCACGATATTTCCCAATGGAATATTACGAGATAATCAATCTTGTCTGGAAAATGTCGGAGGATTGAAAGATACGTCTTTCCCAATTATAAAAAGTTTTCCTGCCGTTTCCGATCCTGCTATGAGCACAATAACAAACGGAGTTAGCAATGTTATTCTTTCAGAAGCAACTGCTGCAGCTGGAGGAGACATGCTCATTCAAGCTTTTGGGTGGAATATTATTGGTCAAACTTCGCAAGATTATAGTTTTGTAGATAAAAATGGCAATAGACAATGGGACAATGATACAGATGTCATTGATCTAAGCTTTATTGCAGAACTTATTGGTGGTTCTTTAGGTGGCGTTGACATGAGTAATGCAAGTCAATTTTTAAAACTTCCATTAGGAGGATCATTCTTTAGACCTGCAGTATTTCTGGCAAAACAATTAAATAATTCAAGAGTCTTCGTGTCTTCAGACGCAAGTTTGTTTACAAACGATTTAATTGATTTAACTCAGTATGACAATTTACAATTTGGGTTAAACATTATTGACTGGTTGACTTATGCTGGAGTTGAGGATAAAAAGGATTGGATCGTTGTATTTGACGAAGCTCATATACGCCCTGAATACTCCAGAGACCTCACTTCCGCGGGGATCTTTGGTTTTATCATTCAATACATCGTCCATCTTTCTACTAATCCAATCACTGCGTGGATATATCCTCTTTTAGCGATATATACTTTCAGAAAATATCTTCCGAAAAAGGATGAGGACGAAGAAAAAAGAAAAGCAGCAGAAGCAGAAAAAAAAGAAGAAAAGGAAAAATTCAGGACCTCTTCATTTTTTGCTCAAAAAATAGACTGGTACAAGGAAAAAAACAGGTATGGAAAAGCTCTCACCTTGTTATATAGAAGAGTCGAAAGGAAATTACACGCACAAATTGGAGGAGAAAAAATCACTACTCAAAAAGTAATTGACTGGGTTACCGCTAAAGAGGCGGGTGGCAAGGTAAATAAGCTTAAAATAAGAAGAATTACAAAATTCATGGATAGAATGTTAGCTATTAAAGAAGGGAAAGGGAAAGGAAGTAAAGTTAAGACGCCAGAAGAATTTGAAACACTTTTCCTTGAAATGTCCTGGATTATTAACAATATTTAAAAATAAATTATGATCAAAAAAAAAATAGAAAAAAAAATAAAAAAAAGGAGTGAAAAAAAATGGCAGATAAAGCAGAATCCCAACAGCCTGAATTTGATATTTCACCTATAAGAGAAATTGCACAAGATGTCCTTTCAGAAGTTTCGCGAGTAATTGTCGGAAATGGAGAAATTTTACAACATCTTTTTGTAGCTCTTTTAGTCAACGGACATGTGTTGTTAGAAGGTGTTCCTGGTCTAGGAAAAACCGTTATGGCAAAAACATTTGCCACAACCCTAGGCATTAGTTTCAAGAGAGTGCAGTTTACACCTGACCTTTTACCTGCTGACATTACGGGGACGAAGATTTTTGATCAATCCGAAGGTGCATTTGTTCTGCAAAAAGGACCAATTTTTGCAAATGTCGTACTGGCTGATGAGATAAACCGAAGCGCCCCAAAAACGCAAGCAGCATTGCTTGAAGCTATGGCAGAAAGGCAAGTAACTATCGAAGGACAAACATTAGAGCTTGAAAAACCATTTATGGTTGTTGCAACAGAAAATCCCGTGGAAATGGAGGGCACTTATCCATTACCTGAAGCACAAGTAGATCGATTTCTTTTCAAATTATGGTTAGATTACCCTGAACAACAAGAAGAAGTAGAAATTCTAAGAAGACAACTATCTGGAGATTCACCTTCCGTTGATATTATTACAAATGCCGAAGAACTTCTCGCGGCTCAAAATATGGTAAATCAGGTCTACATTGATGATAGAATTCTCAAGTACATCCGCGACATTATCATAAAAACTCGGAACCATCCTCAAATCGCACTTGGATGTGGCCCACGTGCTAGTCTCGTTTTGATGAAATGTTCAAAAGCTCGAGCAGCAATTTTAGGACGAGTTTACGTTACTCCAGATGATGTGAGAGCTCTTACGGGTCCCGCGCTAAATCATCGTATTCTCCTCAAACCTGAGGCAGAACTTGAGGGTTTAGATATCAAATCGGTGATAAAAAGTATCTTGGAAGAAATTCCAATACCAATCTAATTATTTTATGAATACAATTAAAAATAAGATGGGATAAAAAATCATAAATAGAGGATTAATATGCTAGGTGGAAAAGGAAGAACTTTAATCTTATTTGCAGCGTTCTTTCTATGTGCAGGATTTGCATTTGTAAATTATTTTTTAATTTATTTCGCAATATTACTATTATTTAGTACCATAATAAGCCTGCCATTTTTTGCCTTACATATGAACATTGAAGAGTTAAAAGTGCACAGAGAGTTAGATAAAGAAAAGGTGTTTAGAGACGATTTTCTTCATGTTAAGGTAGTTATTGAAAATATGGGTAGACATAATTTTGATTTTCTTGAAATTAGAGACCATTACAATCCAGAGCTTTTCAGGTTAATTTTAGGAGAAAACTTTATTTCTACTCGAATAGGAGCTAAAAAAACCATTAAATTTTCATATGTTCTCGAACCTAAAGTAAGGGGTGAATATCCCCTTGGACCATTATCCTTAACCATCAAAGACAGGTTAGGTTTTAATTCAGTAGAAAGAATAGTGCCTGAAAGTGTATCTGATATCTTAGTATATCCTCCTTACGACGATATTAAACGTATTGAAATTTTAGGGTCAAAAAGGTCGTTACAACTAAATTACGGAGCTCAACGATCCAAGCAAAAAGGCTTGGGTTCGGAATTCTACGGAATGAGGAAATACGTGTTTGGAGATCAATTTAGATTGATTGATTGGAAAGCAAGCGTCCGTCAACAAAGATTAATCGTGAAAGAACACGAAACCGAGAGGGATGTAACTGTTATGATCTTATTAGATGCTTCTAATACTATGGCCGGGGGTGCAATTGAAAATACAAAGTTCGAATATGCAATTAGAGCCACAATGTTATTAACAAAAGTTTCCCTAACAAGAAGAGATAATGTTGGTGTATTTGCATTTTCAGATAAGAAGAATTTTCATTTTCTAAAACCTGGAGGGGGGGATGATCAATTCTATACTATTTTAGATTTTATTGCAAGGATTAAACCTGAAGGAAAATGTAAAATGGCTGAAGCAATGGATCATTTCACGAAACGCTTTCAAAAGCGTAGTTTAATATTTATCATCTCTGATTTGGAGGCAAGTACTAAAGAAATTAGTCAAGGCATTAAGAAATTACTCCCATTTAATCACTCGACGATTATCATAAATCCATTCTCCCCCTGGTTTGAAATACACGAAATGGACTTATCATCTACAGATAAAGCTTTAGCAGAAGCAATAAGCGAAGAAATGATGGAACATATATTAACCGTAAAGCAAGAATTTAGAAAATTAGGAGTTAATCTTATTACATGCGGTCCTGATGACATATTAAATCAAGTTCTAAGCAATTATATGGAAGCAAAGAAAAAAGGAAAGGCGTATTAAGAAATGGCAAGAAATTATTTACAAGGATTAAAAGTACTCAATGGACTCGTATTTCTTGGAACCTTAGCCTTATTTCTCTCGATCTTTAGTTTTAGTGAAATTTTAACCGTAGCGACTGGTGAGACTGCCCTCTTTGCTTTTATTAATGCTTTAAGAAATGTTTTGACTTATATTATCTACATCGTGCTTTATTTCATTGGTATTGGTATCTCTTATATAGTCTCATTTGGCCAATATCATATTATATCCGCTGTTGACACATTTTACAAGCATTTCTTTGGATCTTGGTTTACATTTGCCACACCTACTGGAAAGGCTCCCGCAATAACTGAGGTTTTTACATTAATCCAAGAAGAATTATTAGTTTTGCTTTCAGATATATATTTAATTGCGTTCCAAGTGTTTTTCGCAATTGCAATTTATTACGCTATTAGAGCAATTCTACAAAGCAATCCTAGATATAACCTCAGGGTTATAGGGAGCTTGATGATTATGATCATCATTCCATTAATGGTGTTTGGACTACGAGATATGCTGGCACTTTTTGGGATTACCAATATTACTTATTTAAACGATTTACCGAACCCAGTTAACACATCTCTAACTCAGCTACCACTAGATAATTTGTTTCAATTCTTTGGAAGTCCTATAGCATCACTAGCTATTATAAGTTATATATATCTGGAACTATCGTTTCAAATTAATTATACAGATTTAGTTACCAAACCTTCTTTAGAAAGGAGCGATAGATTAGAAGCCCAATTGAACATTTTAAAAAGAGAATCCCTTCAAGTTGTTGCTAATGTCGACAAAATTAGAGAAGAAGCTAAGCAAAGAAAACAAGAGCTTGAATTGAAAAAAGAATCAGTCGGAAAATTTTTAACTAAATCCGCTACATCTGGATTTTCATATGTTAAAGAAATGATTGAAAAGAAAAAGTTAGAAGCTGAAGAAAAGAAGTTAGTTACTGCTGCGTCAAAAACGAGAAGGTTAGGTAGATTTGTAGAGCGACTTTTTCGGGAGGATTCTGAAGCAGAAGATACACTAACAGCAAGATCTGCAAAACCACGGGCAACACATTTAGCCACTTCAACATTTTTTAACTTTGGATTGCGTTTGATTATCTTAATAATTATAAGTTTCATAATCATACACCCACATTGGTTCATGGTTAATGTTTTTATGTTACCTTCTGCTATAACTGAAAGCGTAGCGATGTACTCCCCCGAGGTAATTATCGTGCTCCTCCTTCCAATCGTATTAATCTTCCCTGTAATAGCTCAAGCAATTTCATATATCAAGCATAGAAACCTTATGATACGCTTGAAGCAAGAAGGACAAATCAAGCAAATCTTAGCGTCTGTAGGAGATTATGTTAAGGTGGAAGAAGAATCTGAGGAAGATAAGGAGACGAAAGAAGAAGATAAAGAACCAACTCTTTCGGAAGAAGCCACTACAGGAACAACTTAAATGTTACAAGTTGATCACGAATCTTGCTAACTCTTCCTTTTTATTGATATTTGTCATTAAAGTATTAAAACAATATGTGTTAATACCTAAATTTTCAATAATTGGCTTTAATTTACCGTCTTCGTTATCAATGATAAAATTTCCAAGTATTTCTTTATAATATTTCGCGACTCCAACGCAGGATGCTTCAAATCCAACGCTTTTCATTAATTTATCTGCGGGGCCTTTCACTGTTGTTCCTTTTATTATTGGGGAAATGGCATACACTTTTTCTTTAACTTTCATGAGGGCTTCCTTTAATCCTGACACTCTAAGAATCGTTCCAATAGACACAATAGGATTTGAGGGACAGACAATAATTTTTCTCGCTTTCTTTATATACTCCAAAATCCCATCAACAGGTTTAGCTTGTTCGATACCTCTAAATTCAACTCCAATAACTTCTGGGGCACATTGATGTTTAATGAAGTATTCTTCAAAGTGCATTGTTTCAGTTCGAGTTTTTATATAGGTTTCAACAGGTTCGTTAGACATAGGAATAAGTAATGGTTTTACTCCTAATTTCTCACATATCATTTTAGTAATTTCAGATTTACTATAACCGCGCTTAAATAAATCTGTACGGTAAATATGTATTGCCAAATCCTTATCTCCAGCGTTAAACCATCCTGAATCGTAGAAATTCTTTAAGATTTCTAAGCAATTGAAAGTATCGTCAATAAAACCCCATCCTTTGTTTTTATCAACAAGATTAGATAGAGTATATGTAATAATATCCAAATCAGGACAAATCTTAAGGCCAAATAATTCAATATCATCACCAGTATTAACAATGATCTTTAATGATTCTTGATCTATTACCTTTACCAATCCTTCAATGAACTTTGCGGCTCCTACTCCTCCCGCTAATACCAGATAAATATCTTTGCTCATTTTTTATCCATTCTCTTCTTTTAAATCAAAAAGTATCTCACTTAATTTCTTGCGAACAGGCGTCTTTTGTTCCTTCAACGAATATCCAATGGTAAAAAAAGCCATTGGAACATAAGAACTTGGAAGTTTTAAAACTTCCTTTACAATATTCTTGGCAAATAATGGCGCACAATACCAACACGCTGCTAAATTTCTTGCTTGAAGCGCGAGTAAAAAATAAGTGGCTGATGCACTTACGCTTTGAACACCCATAATGAATTCATTATTTTCACGCTCATCATCCGCATATTTTTCTAAATCTCTGGTATCTAAACATTGTAATATCAGGATTGGTGATTTTAAGAAAATTTCTCTACGATTTTTAATTTTAGTTTTGATGAATTCTTTCGATTTTCCATCCTTAATTAAATCTCTTTTTAACTTTTCATTCATGCGATCGATCAATGAATTTCGAATTTTACTTTTTTCTATAATAATATAACGCCAAAATTGTCCGTTATGAGCACTTGGAGCCCACCTGGCAATTTCGATACATTCTCTAATAAGATTTATGTCTACCGTTTTCAAATCAAATTCTGATTTATAACTTCTGCGATTTTTTAGAGATTTAAATAGATTATTAGCATTTTTTTCAATTCTAAATAAATCTGAGTGCCTTTCTCTCAGGATTTGCTGAATAGACGCGTTTTCCGTCAAGTTAAACTTATAACCTCTTAAAATCACGATGGGAAGACCTTCGTCTGCTTCGCCCATTATTAATTGCGCTGCTGATGCAAGGTTATCGACTTGTCCTATAATAGTACTTTGTAAAGTATGCCCGAATAGATCAAGATCACCACGCTTGTCTATAATGGATTGAATTCCTGCAACACCTAAAGCAACACCAACTGCTCCTACCCTAAAAGGTCTGCCAAAAGAATCTGTGATAATGACCGCTATATCTTTACCCGTACTTTTTTTTAATGCTTCTCTTATTTTTTGTGATATCTCATCTGAGTTTTCTGGAAGCAAAGCAATATAATCTTCACCTTCCACGTTTGATTTATCTATACCAGCATTGGCACATACAAAACCTTGCTTTGTTTCTGTAATGAGAACATGCTCAGCCTTCAAGATTTCATTCGATTCGTCCAAGATCGCTTGAATATGTTCGGGTGATTTAATGGGGACATCTTTTAATTTGGCTTTTGGGGTAATCTTTTCATAAAGAGAAAATGCTTTTTCGCTTGGTTTGATATCTTTTAAGTTCCTTATTCTTCCGATACTTTTAGAAATTATAGTCTGAGCGATTAGTATGATATCTCCATTCTTTAAAGAAAAATCATTCTTCTCTAACCCATTTAGAATGATCTCCGAGATATCATCTCCAGGATTTATTAAGGGAATTCCTTCCAGACCAATAATTTCTATTTCATTCTTCATTATATGAATTATTTTTAATTTACAGTTAAAGATAATTTTAACTATATATTAAGATATCCTTTAATTTCAGAATCCTTACACTCTGTAAAATTATCAAATTCTCTTGGAATTGCGCAACAAGCAGAGAAAAATTTGAGATTTACATCTGGATTTACTTGTTTCAACCATTTTATTGTAGATTTCGAAGGAATTTCAATTCTTGTGATCCCTGCTTTAATAGCATATTTTTCTACATCACACTTAATATCCCCTCTAGGTCTCATGCAACCTAATGAAATCTCCGTTTGAGGAAATACAAATCTAATTGTTGCTATTACTTTTGCGATATCTTCGGGATGTGGTCTTTTAAATAAATTCTCAGAATTTTTCGGGGGGATTAAAGCTATTAAAACTATTAAAGAAGGATTTATCCCCATTTCTTTAATAAATTTGATAGATTCCAATTCCTTGTGAAGTTTTCCATAGTATAAACCAATACATATGTGTGGTACGATATTTAATCCATATTTCTTCAATAAGCTAACTGCTTTCTCGTAATCGCTTATGTCTTTTTCTAAATGATATATTTCTTTAATAATATCATTGTCTATATTGATGTCAAAAGAGACAATATCAACTTTCGCTTCAGCTAATTTTTTTGCCGTCGCTTCGTTTAATAGTCCTGTATGAGTATTTATGATTAAATTCGTTTTCTCTTTTATTTTTTTAACAGTATCTAAATGATTTATCAAGGGAACTGAACCATCTGGTTCACAACCTCCAGAAAGTAAGGCTCCTTTCCCCCCTTTTTTGGATAGATTTATTAAAAAATCTTCTAAATCTTCGTTATTTAGTATCGGTTTCATTCCCTTTAGATATTTTTTATCACAGTGAGAACACTCTAAAGCACATTCATTTCCAGTGATACTTATCGCAGGAAATTTCTTATTTGGTATATAAAT
>JAEORV010000050.1 GCA_016840695.1 Promethearchaeota archaeon | reverse complement strand
ACAGGAATTCCGCAAGATATGATCCATCTTGCCCGTTGATTCCTGTTATAAGTGCTTTTTTCATTGTTTGATGTATTTGTTGTATAGTTTAAAATCCTCGGAATAGATCTCTTTTATATCATCGTATACCCGATTAAATGCAAAGTCCAATATCTCTGATTTAGATTTTTTGTTCATCCTACCTTTGTTTAAATGGGGTACATCAATACCGGTTAGAAGTTTAAGATCTTGATTTATATTTTGATGTGAACAGAAAATGTCAATGTTATCTATGCTCCTGTGATTTATCTTAGGGTCTTTCCTTTTAGTGCCATCCAAAAATTCAACTTGTGGTCTATGATGTCCGTTAAATATTCCCCTTTCCTTAATCTCAGACACGAACTTTCTAAAACCACTTTTAGTGTAACCAAGTCGGATGAATTCTGAAATAGCTTCATTAGGTAGCTTCCTTAACGTGTGATTTTTAACCTCCCTAAATCTGTCTGAAAAAGCAAAATGGCCAAAAGATGAAACTAGTCTTTCTGTGGGATTTCTTAGAACACAAAAGGTTTTGGAATCCTCTGGAATAGTATCAACCTCAACCCATTTGAAACCACCAATTCCATGTATAACAGTAGTCATACCATTTTTTGGTATGTGATAAAATTCTAGGTTTAGTTTTTTATTATAAAGGGTACTAGACATTATTTAGTATTATTTCACAAATTCTATCAATATCTTCTTGTTGAAGCAATGGGTGGTTAGGTACGTATATACCTCTAGAATCAACTACTTCACAGTTGGGCAGTTTATTCTCACCATAGAGTTTTTTGTAAAAAGGTTGTGTTCCCATTGAACCCGAGATTAGAGGTCTACAAGCAATATTATTCTCTTCTAGCTCTTTGACAAGGGACATTTTTTTGCCTTCATCGTCTAGAATCACTGGAATAGCAAAGTTAGCTGTAAAGGATTCTTGAAGCTCGTTAGGGAACCAAATTTTGCCCGAGAGCTTTTCCTTATAGTATAGATAGTTTTCGTACCTTTTCTGGATGCTATGGTCCACCTTATCAAGTTGTCCAACCCCTATGAAAGCTTGTAAATCGGTGCTTCTTACATTAAACCCAGGTACGTAAAAGGAGTAAAGTGCAGAAAAATCACTAATTCCCCATTCTTCCCTTAATTCACTTTGTCTCTGCGGTGATAGATCTCTGTCCCAACCATGACTTCTTAATTGCAGAAGTAGGTTATACATGTCGCTATCATTAGTAGTAATCATACCACCTTCGATAGTACTCATGGTGTGTCCAAAGTATGTGGAAAAAGATGACATTAGACCAAAGTTGCCAAGTCTTTTGCCCTTATATGAAGTCCCCTGCGATTCGCAATTATCCTCCAATAGAACAACCTCGTATTTTTCACAGAGATCAATTACTGCATCCATATCTGGGGATAGTCCTAAAACTGAAACTAGAATAAGAGCAGCCGGGGATTCTTCCTTGAATACCTTTTCTAAATGCTCTAGATCAACGGATAGGTTCTCAAGGTTGCAATCTACTAAGACGGGCTCTAAATCAAATTGCAAAACCGGAGCTAAGTCAGTAGCCCAGCAAAGAGACGGGACACAGAATTTGTTGTTCTTGAGCAGTCCTGCATGCTTAAGTGCATATACCATTAATAAGTTAGCTGATGATCCGGAGTTAACAAAAACTGCATATTCACTGCCGATCCAGTTAGCGAATTTATTTTCAAATTCCAAGGTCATTGGACCTTTAGTCAACCTTGGATATCCTTTTAGCCAATTAACTAATTGGTCTACGTCATTGTTATTGATAGTATCCTGAATGAGATCTATTCTTTTCATTATGTTCTTGCTTTTTCGTAGTTATTTGATAACCATTCTATGGTTTCTTTTACTCCTTCCCTAAATGGCTTGAATTCGAAATCTGGTAAATCAGAGTCTGCTGGTTTTCTGAATTGTCCCTTAGGCTTATCTGGATCAAACACAATATCATCTTCTGGGATATCCAAAAGATCGCAGATAATATTTGCAACTTCCATTACCGAAAGCTCTTTTGTATTCACTGCCATGAAATGGTCGTTTGATTTCCAATTATCTAAAGCCCAAAGAATCATTTTTGCTAGATCCTCTGCATAAATAAATTGCCTTAATGGACTGCCATCTCCCCAGATAACGAACTTTTCATTGTTCTTCTTGCACAGGTAAGCTCTGTGGACCATTCCTGCTACAAGATGGCTGGTTCTAAGGTTGAAGTTGTCGTGTGGTCCGTAAAGGTTAGTGGGCACAACAGAAAACCAATTCTTTCCGAGAACCTCCCCAAGTATCTTTGTTTGGTGCCCACCTAATCTTTTTGCATAAGCATACCCAGAGTTGGATGGGTGTGGCGGGCCAATGTCTATTTGATCTTTTGTAAGCGGGTAAGTTATGTTCTCGTGCGGAAAGATGCAGGTAGATAGAATATTCACAAAGTTATCCACCTTCAGCTCGAAGGCAGATCTCATCACATTGCTATTGATCTCAAAATTCTCTGCAAAGAACCTATCGTTTCCGTCTAAATTGGCCTGGAGGCCACCAACAATTGCAGCTGCATGAATTATAGTGTCAACTCCATTCTCGTTAACTTGGTATGCTAAATATTCATGGGTTTCTTTAGAATCCAATAGATCAGCATCTTTCCTAGTGTGGAAAACATGCTCATCGCCTAAAATGCTTTTGAATGCATTTCCTAATAAACCGGAGGACCCGGTAACAAGAATTTTCAATTGAACTTAGAATTAAAAAGTTATCCGAATTATATATCCGGATTTCTAAGTTTTGTTTCTTAGATTATCCTCCAGCCTTCGCAGTATAGATCCTTAGTTGGAAAATGTGCATAAGCTGGCCCGAACCAGTCCTTTGGTGCTACCACGATTTTATCTGGGTTTGAATTAAGCCAGGCACCCCACCAAGAAAAAGTGGAGTTGGCAATGCAATTGTGATCGCAGAGTGTCATTAGACAGAGATCTTCATAGTCCTCTTGTCCCTCTATAAAAACATAATTTCCCTTCGGGAAGTTTTGTTTGCACCATTCAGGGTCATCAGAGAATACAAGAAAAATAGAATTTCCTGGAAACTCTTTAGAAGCTCTTTCGAAAAAGGAAATATCCAAAACGGGATGGTGGTTTGGCCACTTTAGATAATCTCCCCTTCTTAGGTGCATAGAAACTTTGGGAGATTTTTTAGATAGTATTTCTGAGTTTTTTTCAGTAACACTATCTACTATCTCCTGCTTAAACGAAAGCATGTCCCGTATTTCATTCTCACAGTCGAGAAAATATTTTTCGCTTTGGTAATATCCGCCAAGTAAATTAACTCCAAGAGGGATTTCGTTAAAACCAAAATTAGGTTCGTTCCAAAATATCTTTCTGGGATCTGTGTCCCTCTGTGGTGTAAAATCGCCATTAAATATATTAGCATACTGCCAAACGGGAAAAGCTACAGTGGAGTTGGATCTTTTAGCATAAGCAATAGCATTACACAATTGGAAGAGTTGGTTTCCGAGTCTAGCAGTAAAGTCTTTTATTAAGATCATTTGTTTGTGCTTTTAGTAAAAACCTATTCTGCGTATCTTATGAGATATTTTTCATACAATTCTGCATTATTATCCCTTACAAATAAGTCCAAATTCTCCTTGTTCTGGTGGGAAAGTATAGAGGAATGTGAAGCCTTTCCCTTCCCCTGTGTTTCCGATTTTTTATATATGGATAGTGAGTTTTTTTTATGCTCCTCCAGGTTGGATAGAAGTTCTGATAAAAATTTTTTTTCCGCACAAACAAAATCTGCAAGTATACTTATTGTTTCCGTGGGGTTTTCTATAAGGTCCTCATAATAGATAATTAATTTTTCGCCATTGTAGTTATCGAAGAATGATATTAAGTCCATATAATTCGATCCCTTTTCTAGTCCAATGAGATTATTCTTTATAAGTTGCATAGGGTTTTTTTCTTGTTTAAGGTTGTGGTGCCTTATTATAACCTCTTTGTAGTTTCGAATTAGAAAAACCAACTTTCCAGAAACATCTTTAACCCCCTTAGGACTGTGTGTTCTTACAAAAATGGGATTTTTACCTAAGTCTACCCCTATATTTTTCAAAGATCCTATCACATTGGAATGATGACCTTTTTTATGTTTAGAATAACTTCCAATGGTTGGTCGTTTGGTCATAAACTCCAAACAGTATCTGATCCACGTACTGCCGCTTCTAGGATATGATAAAATATAATTCATAATGATTCAAAAATGTAGCCAACTTCCTTAATAATACCACTTTCGTATTTGCTGATTAGATTTATGGTGTGGTTGTTGTAATATGTCGAATAGTGATTATGTAGAGATTTATTGATGTGTGGTATTTGTGGATATTCCCTTTGTCCACATTTGTGAATGAATTCCACAAGATCTTCCTGTAAAAATTCATTACGAACTAGACTAACATCTATATTTAACTTGTTCAGGATATAGTCGTATTGCGGCCTCATAACTTTTACCTCCCCTGATGTCATTATTTCTATGAAATCATCAAATTCTACCTCTCCACTGGATATCTTCCGACCTAACTCTGGTTGCCCGCTTGCAAGAGGATTTTGTGACACGTAGTGAAAAAAAGAAACTGCACGATCCCACGGGTTCCTAACTGTAGCAAAAAAAGTGTAATCATCGTACGGGGAGTGGAGATTATCTAGCGTTTCATCCAGCGTCAAATGACCTATAAGACCCTTGAATGGTCTTTTCCCTTGCATGTTTGAATACTGATTATACTTGGACATACCAAGATTAATTGACTTACCCCCGGTTTTTGGAATATGTAGGAAGACTGTTTTTTTATTTGCTAGATTATAGACGAAGCTCATTGTTGGTATTTATATAACGTGTCTGCCGGTGTACTTTCAACAACAGCATATCCTATTGATGTCATACTTTGATGGAGATCCTCCGTTACATACGCATTTTCTCCGTAATAGTCTTTTCCTAAATATGTTTCCATCCAAACTAATTTTGGTCTTAACTCACCAAATCCCTGTATAACCCGATGTTCCGCTCCCTCCACATCAACATGTAAGAAATCTATGTTTTTCAGCCCCTGTGACTTGCAGAAGCTATCCAGCCTCGTGCAAGGTACCTTGTATCCCTCACGTTCTTTCAGGTGCGGAAACATATTTTTATACAGAGTCGTTCTTTGGTTAATTGACCCAGAGCTCCCCGTTTTTAATGTGTGGTCCATAACGTTTGGGTCTTCTACTGAGTAGAATTCTATTTCTCCATCATATTCACATACTGCGTAGTTATAGGTATTAAGACCAAAAATCTCGCCATTTGCCCTTACGACCTCGAATCTATCAGCATCGGCTTCTAAAGAATATACCTCGGCATCCGGAAATAATTTTTTGTAATAAACTCCGTCACCTCCGTCATAAGAACCAAATTCCACTATTACTGTTGGGTTTTTGTCTAGGTGTTTTTTTATGAATTCTTGGTTAAATTCACTTTTGTACATCTTAACCCCTCCTATATCATAATTTCTGAAATCTCTCATTGGTTTTATTGGTTTAATAAGCTGTTGTATAGCACATAGTCACCAGTATATAATGACTTTAATCTCTCTATAATCTCTGTTGAGTTTATTATGGAATTTAGGTATGGATCCTTATTTTCTCCCTTGCTCCATTCCTTTTTACCATTGTATCTTGGATCTATTTCTCTGATCTTTTTTGTAAGATCCCTTAATAGCCAAAAATCTATATTCTCCACAGTATTCCCATCGGAATCCGATATAAAGTCCAGTTGTGGTTTTATATGTGGGTCATAAAAACCTATATCCTCTATTTGATCCAATAGGCATTTTATTTTTTCCTCGTGTGTATTACAACTTATAAATTCCTGTGTTTGTACCAGACTTGATGATTCTTGTCTGCTGATCAACTCGACAATTCCTCTAGCAAACCTTATCGTGGGATCACTAATTACTGCTATTACTCTTAGTCCTTGTAAAATTTCTGTCGATTCAATAAAGTTGAAACGTGATCCTGATTTTATAGGGTCCCAGTTAAAAAAGAAGCTCCTAATGGTGCTACTACCATTCTTTGGGATTGGAATAAAAGCTAATCCAAGATCCTTCTTAATATAAACTGTACCCCTTTCAGCCATCTTTATTTGTTTATTAGTGGTATAATATTGGTTTCTATGGACCTCTTTATATTTTCACCAACGTTGGAATATAGCTGTGCCCTATTGTAGTTATCCTCTATATATGGCTCCATTTTTTGGTAAATCTCGGGTGTCAATTTATTACACTCTCTTATGATGTCTTCCAGGGTTTCCACTATTATAAATCCTTTAATATCGAACCAATCTCCAATATTTGGACAACCGTAGTAGATGGGTATGGTACGTGTATGTAGGCAATCTAATAGCTTTTCGGTAAACCAGTTTTTCCTCTTTACGTTTTCTATGCATATATGGAACTGTCTATCAAACATATCCTTTTTACCCCCCTGTAATATCGGATCATTATCGGAGTTATTACGGGGTGGGTAATTCCTGCTTATCCAGATTGTTTTGGGTATAGATAAGCTGTTCTTGTTGTTTAATATCGAGGTTCTAAGGGAGTGTCCAGGAGTCATTTGCTTACCGCCTATTAGAGTAGATACTCCGAATACTTTATCTGTGGATTGATCGTAATCCTTTACCCAACAGCCCCCGAATTCATATAGAAAAGCCTTATTGTTACTATCTAGTATTGATTGGTCGTGTGTTAGTGCATAGTCATATGGGGTGATGTCACTGGATAATCCCATGATATTTCTAATTTCTCTTGGTTCTATTAATGCCCCGATGTGCACTGAACCGTTGGACTTATGCGGTCCTGGAAAGCTATCAACCCATAGTTCCAGCTGTTTCTCGTGAAATAGATCTACCTCCAGATCCCAACTGCAGTGTATTTTTATTTTTTTCATAATTCTAACTCCTTCTTCATTTTTTTGTATGCATTCTCGTCATAGGGTCCTATATTTTCACCACAGAAAAGCATGGAATATAGATTATACCTTTCTTTGGCCCATGATGAATATGTGACTGGTACGTTGCCGCTCCCATTTTTATGAAAGTTAAGTCCTGATCCAACCCCCGCGAAATGAACAAATTTCTTTCCAAAATCACATAGGAGATTTAGACCGTTGAATCCATTGTCCCAATTTCCATTTTCGTCTCCACCTCCATAATTAATACTAGATAGGTATTTGACTTTACCATCGTTGTGCATAACATGGAAAGAAACTGGATCGAAGAAATCTAATATGGGCTCACCAGTTAATGATACTCCACCAACGCACATTCTGTGTAGCAGAGAAAAATCTTCTACCGTAATCTTGCTGCTGTCTATGCCAAAAAAGCAAGTTCCTATAGTGTCTGTAACTCCTATAAGACTTTTTCCACCCACAGAGGTTAGCTTAGATCTGTTTTTCTCGTAATTTCTTCTTTGTCCTATCAGGTGATAGCCATTATCAAATCCTTCTTTTATATCACTTAGGCACTCTTCCCTAAAAATAACATCGGCATCAAAGTGAATTATTTTTTGATAGCTCCCGTATCTTCCTGATAAAACACTGGCAAATATGTATGCAGTTCCCTGATGACCATTCATGTAAAGATTTTTGAGAGTCTCGTCATTATCCAAAGGATAATAAATAACATGTTTGCTATCTATGTTTATCTCGTTGAAATCTTGCTCTAGTCCAAAAACTGTAACCTTTAGTTCTGGGTGAAATTTTAGGAAAGATTCCAGGGCTACTCTCGCTATTTTACCGCAATTGTATGCTTCTGTAAATATGAAAACATCTTCCATTATAAAAATTCTAGTGTTTCGTATGTGGGTTTACTTCTTAGGTAATTTTCTATTCTTTCAATTTCTCTAACATCCTGCTTTGACTCGTTGTTGGGGTTTGCAACATTGTAGACGTACATTATTTCCGGAACATATAAGCTTCTATCAGGACCACACATTTCTAGCATTGGAAATTGGAATGACAAATCCGGAGCGTAAGAAACATAATCTCCTGTTTTTGGATCTTTAAGGTCTTCCTCTTTTATCCTTAGGAATAGTTCCTTCCTAAAAGTTCTAAGATGAGAAGCCAGCCACCGGTGCTGACGGAATTTTTTTTGTTTTCTAACCTCGTATGGATATTCGCAATAAATATGACTTACGCTCCTTTGTGGGTATTCTTCGTACGTTCCATATGTCATCCAACAATCATGAGAGTTGTAAATTTCGTTTATCCTAGATAAAACTCGATTGTGTGGGAACCAAT
>JAEORV010000049.1 GCA_016840695.1 Promethearchaeota archaeon | reverse complement strand
TTCAATACTTTTTGGAATTAGAGTTTATTGCGAATCCTTTAAGGAAATATGTTTAAACTCTAATTCAAATTTAGATAAAAAGTTTGAATTTTCAGTTAATGATTTGATTCGTGCAGATTGGGAACTTTGGAGACCAAAAGAGCTATGTTCAACTAAATCGGAAGGTGGTGAAACTTCGGCTTTGCCGACCTCTAACGAGGGGATTTAATATGGGATATACGGCTTACTTCGTTCGCCCAAAGAATTGCTACGCAATTCCTTCGCATATCCCTAATATTAAACGAAATAAACTTGCCCCCTCGCAGAGATGAAAAATGAAAAAATATAAATATAGAAATATGAGAGGAAATTGTTGCCATAAAGGCAACAAAAGTAGAGGTTCAAAGGTTAAGATGAAGTGCAAGGAATATGGATGCCCGTTCATTAAAGAGTGCCTTTCTATAACAAATTAATCAATCTTAAGAATTTTTTGGATCATCTCTGGAGTTCCAACAATGTGGACTTCACAGAAATCAGTGATCTCCTTTTCTTCTTCAGGCATAAGAACTGGTAATAATTCTTTAGCATTTTCTAGTAATTCAGGAAGATTCAATTCAACCTTTGGAGCTACTTCTTTCTCCTTAGTTTTTTTTGGTAATTTCTTTGTCATACATAACTTAATATTAGCACAGTTTAAATATCTTACCAAAGAATATCTTTTCACAAATGAATCAAAATGCGAAAGTATATAAAGTGGTGACACCTTTTATAGAGGAGAAATAAAATGTATAATAACAAAGAAATTCACAAAAGATGGTAATTAACCAAAATTATATTCGAGGCATGGCTTGGCACGGCTAGGCTTGGCATGGCACGGCAAGGCAAGGCAAGGAGGTTTTCTAGTTCCTACAAAAACTAGATTATATTAAATCAAATGAAAGGAGGTCAGTAAAAATGAAAACAAAAAAAATACAATACAAGAACACAGAGAAATTTACTCCAGAAGTAATAGAAGAAGTCTTGGAAGTCAAAGAAAGGTTTGGCTTAACAGCCGAGAGCCTTCTAAAAAAAGCGAGTAAAAAATCCAGTTCGTTATATGATTTTTTTGATTGGGATAATGCTTCGGCAGGAGAAAAGTGGCGATTGGGACAAGCACGTAATTTTATAAACGAAATTAAAATTATTGTAGAAGATAAAGAGCTTTATGCTTTTGAAAATGTTAATGTCACAATTAAAGATTCAGAAATTCCCAATAATAAAAAAAGTAAGTTTGGATGTAGAGAATATAAAACAATAATTGAAGTTATGGATAATGAAAATTATCGAAATCAACTTATATATAGAGCATTAGCTGAAGCCAATTATTGGAAAGATAGACATTTAGAACTTATAGAGTTGAGTCCAATATTTGATTTGATTACTATAGAAAAGAAAAAATGGCAGGACAAAAAGTGAATTTAAAGAAGTTGGAGATTGGAACTATTAAAGTTACAATAGTTGGTGATTCACCATATATGCCAGAACCAATGGATATGGCTGTTCTTGAAAAATATAATAAGATTAAGTCAAAACAAAATTATACAAAGGATGACATTTCAGAAGAGGAGAAGGTTAAGGCCAAATTTTATCATACAGAGGATGGTAAATTTGGTATTCCTACTAGGGCAATTTACAATTCAATGATTAGAGGATCATCTTATCTTTTTGATATTAAACAAGGTGGGATGAGAAACATCAAAGAAGGTGTAACAATTGTTGGTGACGTTTTACCCTTGAAATATAAGAAACAAAAAGAGGTAACTCATTGGGGTAGAACCTCTGGAATGAAGGGGTCTCCGAGAAAGATAATGCGAAATGCTTTTGAGGATTGGAGCGTTGAAGTGACAATTCAATTCAATAAGGCTAATCTAAGCGCAGAACAAATAGTAAATGTTCTTAACTGGGCAGGATTTCATATAGGAGTTGGCGGATTTAGAAAAGAAAAAACTGGAAACTTTGGAAGTTTTCACGTAAAAGTTTAATTGATGATTTTATTTTTTTAAATCATTAAGGGTGTGTGAGGTAATACTCACATACCTTATTCGGCGAGGCATGGCATGGCATGGCTTGGCAGGGCAAGGCGAGGCAAGGCATGGCAAGGCGCGGCAAGGAGTTTGGCGGAACTATAAACCGTCATCATAATCAAAAATGGCAAAAAGCGAAATAAAATTAGACCAATTTGGTGAACCAAGAATCTTTATTAAGAAAAAGGATGTTAGGGATCTTGTCGATTTCTATAGTGAAGCGTATGAAGCAGAAAATAAATCAATGATAATGAATTTGGTATTAAAATCCTATAATATAGTATAATGGCACAAAAATTGATTAGGTACATTGAAATAGACGACTTCAAGAAAGTTCTCAAAGCCGAGAAGGATAAAAGGTTCAAACTTGCCTACGCTTTGGGTTTCGGTTCAGGACTAAGGATCAGCGAAATTGTCGGTCCAGCTCCAAATTCTAACCAAGACATTAAACCTTTAACTATGGAACAAGTTGATTTGGAAAAGCATCAGATAAGGATTTTCGGTAAAGGAGCTAAAGAAAGAATCACCGTAACATCACCAATGTTGAACGAGACTAATATTAAGCTATTGCCATTAAAGATTGAACGTAGGACGTTACAGAACCATTGGACTAAGCTTTGTCACAAGGTTTTGGGCAAAAAATTACCTTTTCATACCTTAAGGCACGGTTGGGCCAATTATTTATTAAATCATCCAGACCCTAAAAAAAGGGTTTCATTGCCAGTTTTACAGATACTTGGCGGTTGGAGCCGGATGGACACTGTAGGAATTTATGCAAAGGCAAATCCAGTTAAGGCGATTGAATCCGCCTGGGAGAGTTTCTGATGATATTAATTAAAAGGGAGGGTTATAACTAAAAATGTTTTTCGGTTTATTAGTAGGTTTAGCATTATTAATATTTGTATTAGCATATTTACCACAAAAAACAAGAGGTCTTAGGCAATTGCAAAGTGATCTTTATGTTATAGGAATGATTAAAAAAATTGCTAAAGAAGACTCAATAGATTTATTGGAAGAATATGTAGAAGCTATGAGGTTTAGAAAAAGAGCTTTAATGACAAAACAAAGTATTGATGAAACAATTGAGCTAAACCTACAAGAAAAGATTAATGAAAGATTTGAAAAATTAGAAAAGAAAATTAACAAGAAAAAATAAAACTTTACAATTTTGCCCATATTTTTTTGTAGGGCATCATATTAAAAAAAATATCACAGAAATTATGAAAAAACAATCAAAAACTACAGGGGAGGAAACACTTAACCTTTCGGATTATAAGTGTTTTGTGAAAATAAATAAGAGGAACCATTTCCAATGATAGTCCAAATAATAATAGCACTAATTTTGGTAATAGTGATAACTAAGGCACTTGGAGGTTTTTATTGATGGCTTTCTGGGATTATGTGCTGGTTTTAAGAGATTTTGTTAGTTGGACTATAATGTTCGACATTTTAGGAATCGTGCTGATAGTTGGATTAGTATTCTTTGTTTACAGAGTCTTTACTTATACTAACCATAATAAACACGGAATAGCGAGATCTTCATGAAACCGATATGGATCGAGCTTGTAAACACTGGAGTCGCTAACCGGTTCGAGTTTAAAGATGAAGAGATTATTGAGATGAATTGGCGCTTAACCAAATATCCTGAACTGTATTCTTCTGTAATTAAGCATGAAATGCAGCATAAGGATGGAAATTATAGTTTCCACGATTTTTTGCATGATATGAAGTCAAGAACGCCAGGACTGTTCAAATTCATGGGTAATCATATAACTGCTTGGGTACAAATATTACCATTTTACTGGGATTCTAAGAAAAAGAATATAGTTTATGACATAAGCTCTATTATAAGTTGGGTCATGATGATTGGGATGGTAACAATAGCTTATTTAGGTTTGAGGTGGTTATTATGAGCATCAGTGTCATAGTTACCATAGTCTCTGCTGTCTCATTTATGATAGTTTTTGTTATATTGGCACGTAAAGAGTGTGCTAATATGAAAAAGAAAAAATAAAAAGAATGAAGGTTAGTTTTTATTCTTGTTGTTCTTCTTGATTATTTGTGTATGATCTTTCTCTCTTATAAAAGACTGAGTCCCACATTCTAAGTGTTGGAGCGAACGAGTCTGATACTTTGCATCCTACTTCAAGAGTCGGAGTAAATATCCCAGGTGTTGGATCATATAATTTTATAGCCATTCTTTTAATCCCTATGTTTAGTTATCATATTAAAGAAAAGGCACTATATAAATATATGTATTTCGTAAAGAAATAGTATATCACATTATCATTGGAATCTCGTCTGTCGGCTTAAAAACTTCAGAGATATCTTCTTTTTCTTCAGTAGCATTAGTTTCTTTACAATTATTTTCCGTTGCCTTTATTTCAACATAATCACCGGCATCAAGATTAAGATCTCTCATATCAGCTTGCTCAAGCTTTGCATAAAAACTATTCCCGATTTTTCTTATAATTCTTTTTCTCATTATGTGTTATAATATAAAAGACAATTACTATATAAATGTATTGGTTTGGTTCTGTGAAATCTTTTGTTGGTTGGCCTTATGAGAAGCAAGAATCTTATCACCAAACTCTTCAAACCAATGTTTAATCATATCATTTATTAGATAGTTTTTACTTACACCCTTTACTTCTTCTTCTTTGAACTTCAGAATCTCTTCAATCTTATCATTCAAACTTACCTTAATATATATTGCTGTAGGGACTACATCTTCCACAGTCTTCCTTGTTATTACCATACCTATACAATACGATATCACACTTTATAAGGTTTTCGGTGTGTGAAACCTTCTAAGTAGAATTAAAAGGCGCGCCAGATGGCCTTTATCGCTAAATTGGATTTTTAATTTTTTCAATTTTCAACTTTCTTCGGGTTGCAGCAAGTTGTGAACTTACGGATGATGGTGCTATTTTAAGCACCTCACATATCTCATTATTGGTCATGCCCTTGATCTCGCTCATCACATATAATTGAATTTGTCTATCAGTCAAAGGTTTCTTCACACCATCTTTCCTGACAATGCCCATTTCCTTCTCAAGCTTTTCTCGTTTTTTCTCGGCCTTGGCCTTAAGCTCTTTGTATAGTTCGTCCATGAACTTGTCCTTACTCTTCTCATATATTGTCCAGTTCTCCATGTTCGGCATCTGGGTGTATATCCTTTTAACATCTCGTCCATCTCTCTGGAACGTGTGTAGGTACGTCTTTCCTGACCCTGGGTTTGTTTGAAGACGGTGTACCTTTGATACGACAACTTTTTGTGTTTTAACAATCTTCAATGTCTCTATACATACATGAGCCATCGCACGTAAATGTGAATCTATAGATTTCAGTATTGGAGCGTTAGAAAATATTATTACTTGTTTCTTTCTACAAGTGTCTAGTACACGTCCTATGGCAACATTGTCTCCAGCCATCGATCTTCTTGAAGGAAACAATACTGACAACTCTTCAATTATTACGCAATCACCCTTACGCGCTTTTTGTAGCCATTCAATGAAATCAATTAATGAGTCAACAATCACTGGCTCGTTAGATGGGGCAAGACCTCTTTTGATACGAATCTCGTTTATCTTTTGATAAGTTAATTCGCCTAGACGCATATCTGTTGACGATTTCCCTGTACCAGGTAACCCGATTGTTAGAAGAAATGTGTAAAACCCTTTATAGAATCTTTCGACTATATAGTTTACAACTATATCGCTCTCAGGATGTTCTAAGTAGTTGACACTTTTTTTGCCCATTAGAAGCCCATCTTCTGTTTGAAGTAATTTAATTTATCAATCAAACAATTAAGTTCTGAGAATATTATATCATAAGCTTCTAACAGCTCGTTATAGTATGCGTTAACTTTACTGTCCCAAAAACCTTCAACCTTGTTTTCACCCATTACTCCTTTCTTTATTGGTTTCATTCCCACAGTCAATATTTCTCCTACCTCTGGGATATACTCTCTCCCTGTGTAAACTAACTGTTGTTTCGTGTCTTTTATTATAACCTTCTTTTCTTTGTACGCATACTTCTTTTTTAGTTCAGTCTCTAAAATCCTTAGCTCGTCTACAGATTCTTTACAAAATTTGTCTCTTTTAACTTCAGGCATCAGTAAGTTCATTAAAGCGTTAACTGCTCCTATAAACTTTTTCCTTGCGTCAGGGATGTAGACAAGTTTAACGTTTCCCATCTTATCAACTATATGTGTTGAATATCCAGCCTTCATTTCTTCACTACGTAATAAGCAACACTTCTCTATTTGTGTATAAACTATCTGCGCTTTAGAGAAATCTGACTTCGGCGAGTACTCTGCCGACTCAGAAACTTCGTCAACGAACTCTTTAGAATCAGTATCCTCTTCTTCCCATGACTCATCAACCATATTTATCTCCCGAACATTCTGCCGAACATTCCGCCTCCTTGCTGTTGTTGGCCTCCGAAGTTCATAGTATCGCTAAGGCTTAAACTACTAAAAATCTTTCTACTCTCCATTCCGTTCAATGCTCTTGATAAAGTAAGAAACATTACAGAGTAGACCATGTTTGATACCATCGTCATTCTCGCCGAATCAGGAGTACCTTTATTTTCGTAACATCCTTTGCTGTATCCAATCCCTGGCGGCACGAAACCGAACTCTTCCAAATTAGTTACAAACATTCTTGTCAAGCTCTCAACAACTCCTTCCATAATAAAGCCAAGCTGTTGCTGAGAGATTATACTTAGTGTAGAGTTGTTGTTTAATATTCCTGTCACGTAGCTTATTATTGCTCCTCTGCACGCATTGTTTACTAGAGGTTTCTTTGACGGGTTTAGTTCCCACATATTTGTTTTCTCGTTAAAAAACTCTCCAGCCAAGGCATGATCAAGATTATTAATTATTGTGCTAGGATCAATCTGTGAAACAATGTTAGCTACCGACCCTTCATTACTGTATGCCATAGGCATCCCTTCTTCTTCTTGTTGATAACCTTGCGGCACTTGTTGTTCCATATTCTTAAGTAACAATAGGAGTATTAGAGATTGCCGGTGTTAACTGATTAGCAACATTTTCTAGAGCTAAAGCAACTTCTTTTAATCCATTGAATTGTATATATGAAGCAATGAACACTATTAATATAAAGACAGTTATTTGGATAAAGTCTTTATACTTCTCCCAGAAGGAATTGAACGTGAACCTTTTTTTAGCATTTTGTTCGTTATCGAACTTCCACGCTGTCGCATCTTGGTTAACACACTTAAGATTTATTACTGCAACTTTTTTAGTTTTCCCGTCACCACCTGGAACTTCAGTATCAATGTACCCGAAACTTTCTGGGAGTATTGGTTCAAAATCGTCCATCCCTTTTTGAACTAAGAATAGTTCACGGTTGAACCCTACTAAGAATCTTGAAGCTGGCGGCGGTATCTCTATTGTTCCTACACCTTTTCTTTTTAGCCTGAATGATGTTATTCCTCCAACTGCTTGCGATTTGAAGTACCCACCTTTACCATGTATTATATCTCTAGTCTTATTGTCAGACCTTGGTATAAATATTGTCACGGGAATATTGTACGCTAACGCTTGCTTTCTTTTCTTCGCAAAAATAAACGCTCCAATTATTAACAACGCCCCAGCAACCAACCAGAAAATTAAACTTATCGTACCACTTAATGTATTAGCTATAACGTCATTACCTATTGCCATTCAATAATATGACGCACCTTTCTATTAAATATCTTACGATTACTTAATATATATATACATTTTTAAAACCATAAGATATTTAACCTAGTAAATGTTACATTTATTATGATAATAAAATTACTTATCTTTTTTGTTGTAGGTTTGTTGTTAATTTGTTCAGCGTTTCTTTCCGTTACGGAAGATGTTGAGCAAGAAGTTGTACCTAATAATTGTAAAGATTTTAATGGTAGGGATTTTTTATTAAGTGGTGGTAGTAAGACTATTTCTTCAAAACAAGATTTAATAGAAGAGTCTGTTAGAATTAATTGGCTTTGTAATGGAGGTAATAAATAATTGCATCAATAGTTCCATATTTGCCAGAAGAAACACAAAGGGATATAAAAGAACAAGAAAAAAAATTTGAAGAAACATTTAAGTTAGAAAAAGGAACTATTGAAAAAATAAGAGAAGATCCAAAAACTGTTCGTGCAAGACCAACAACTTCTGGTTACTGGAAATCTAGAGCAGCAAAAGAAAAAGAGGCTGCTAGGTTAGCAAAAATTGAAGCTGATCGTAATAGAGAAATGGTTGAGGCTCAAAGAATCGAAGCACAACGTCAACAACAAGAAGCTCAAAGAATT
>JAEORV010000048.1 GCA_016840695.1 Promethearchaeota archaeon | reverse complement strand
TTAAACATTGTCATATTGAGTGATCTTCTATTCCCGCAGATGTGATTTTATAAAAAATTTTTTTTTCAGGAAGAAAACTTGAATTTACCAGATGAATATAATTGGAATCTTTATCTTGAGAGCTCAAATACAAGTATTCCGTGAAAAAATGATTTAAAAACTGGTTTCCTACGGGTTTTTCCTTGATAATTGCATTTTCAATAAAATTTGGAGCAATTTGTGCGGTGGCAATTGTGATTAATCTATACTTTTCTGTAAGCTCGTAAATTTTATTTAATATTGACATGAAAGTTGTTTTTGCCTGATAGAACGAAATGGCTTTATTTCCTTGTTCATACCTATAATAATTGTTGATGGAATCGATTATGAGAACATCTCCAATATTTTTTTTTATAGTTCCTTCGAGGTTATTCAAGGCCATTAACAATGCTGAATTGCTCATTATTTGAGAGACCAAAATGCTTTTTAAAATGCTGTCTGAGGGAAGACCACGCGTGTTCGCTAGCTCTCTTATTCTTTCGGCTCGAAATGTATTTTCAGTATCGAAATAATAAACCATCCTCGAATTCTTTGCTGGTTTTCTTTTAACACCTTTTTTATACGATTGCACGCACAATTGATGACTAAATTGTGTTTTTCCAGTTTTATTTGCTCCAAAAATCAAGTATATTTTTCCCGGATGAAATCCTCCTCCTAAAATTTTATCAATATACTTGGAACCTGAAGATAATAGCATTTTTTCTTTTTTATTCGTCGTAAATTCACGAAAAATGCCATCCAAATCAATTACTTGTTCTTTTTTAATATTTAAAATTGTTGAAGGATTCATTGAATATAAAATATTTATCAGTATATATAATGTTTAAAGATTATGATTGATATATTTATTAAAAATATACATATTAAAATTAAAATTCCACTCAAAAAAGCTAAAATTTAATTTTTACTCTACATTACAATAATTCTATTAGTAAAATAACACCCCTAAATCTTCCTATAAATCTTTTACTTCAAGATTAATACCAATAAGTATGTGGAATTGAATCGAATGGCAAAGAAGAAAAAAGAAACATGTCCTTACTGCGGGAAATCTTTTGCATACCTTAGTCGTCATAAATGTAAAATAAAGGAGCGTGTAGAAGGTACAGTCGATGAAAAATCTAATGTTGAAAGACGAATTGAGAGGATAGAAGAAAAGAAGAAAAATTATCATCGAAACTTGCGAAAAGATGAGAGAGTTATTTTAAACATAATTAATCAAGAAAAAGACTTGTTTTTTGATGATCTTCAAGCGCTAACAAATAAATCACGCGAGGATTTAGAAAAAATTTTAGAAATCCTATCTTTACAATCGAAGATAGGGATACAAAGGGAACTAATGGATAGCTCGTGGACAAAACACATAACTTCAATTGAAGAAATTGATGTTAATGTGGAAGCGCGTGAAGTTGATAAAAATAACGATAGTTTTGTTTGGGAAAAATTCTCTTACATTCCTTGTTTTGTATGTCTTTATGAAAATAAATGCGATTCAACGAACCTTGATCAATTTAATCCTAAATTCTGCCAGTGGTTATCTGAATGGATTGAAGCCAACATCGAAGGAAGAGAATACATCATTAATTTTTCTGAATTTGAAGATGATTACAGGGATGTATGATTAATTCTTTTTATAACCGATCAAATAAATCTCATTTGAAGTTCTACGGGAACTTTTAGGCTTGAATGATTTTATCGATCTAAATTCTTTTTTCATAGCAGTTAAAAAGTTGTTAAAATCTGATCCTTGGAAGACTTTTATTACCATGTTTCCTTTGGGCTTCAAGAAATTTCGTGCGATCTTTAAAATTTTATAACAAAGGTTAATTTGATTCACGTCATCACTAAATTTAATGCCAGATTTTTTAATAGAGGCATCTGAAAGGAGGAGATCTATTTTCTTTCCAAAAAACGATTTTACTTCTTCGTTAAATTCGGGCGTGGTGAAATCCATTTTAAGGATGGTTACATCTTCAATGGGAGTTACGTGTTTTATATCAACTCCAAGGATTTTAAAGTGATCCCTGTGATAGTATCCATCGTTGTATTTTTCTAAGTTTTCTTTCGCTATTTTTCGTGTCACTTGAAGCCACGAACCAGGCGTCGAACCTAAATCCATGATATAGAACGCTCTTTTAAAGATATTGAATTTTCTATTAATCTCTAATAATTTATAAGCGGATCTTGCTCTATAATTTTCCCTTTTTGCCTGTTTATAAGCTGGGTCTTTCCGGTGCGTTCTTGGGTCTCTGGACATGTTTTAATTACTCTAGATTTTATAGGTCTCTAACAATAGTTCTTGAATTGACTCCAGTTCCATATTAGTTTTAATTGATGTAAAATCGAAATGAGTTCTAGAGGCTTTGTATCCTTGTTCTTGAAGCAGGTTAATCACCTCATCCATTTTTGGAACAGCATGAAGACTTAATTCTTGGCTTAGTTTATGAATGTTAATATATGATATTGGCATGTTGATTTCTTCAAGCACGAGGTTCAAAATTTTATTAATCTTATTTTTATTGGAAAAATTTGTGCTCTCATTGAAGTTACTCACTTGTTTAACGAAATCCTCGTCGTGAAGTTTATCAATCCATAATGGTCCCGCAAAATCCATGTGTTCATTGTTTTTACAATTAGGACATGTATCGTGTAAGGTGAGAATGTTGCTTTCTAAAACTTTACGATAATTACAGCGTTTACAGTGTATTATGTAGCCATAACTATTGAAATAATCTGATATTTGTTTTTGATCCTTGATTGTTAAGGCAAATACTCTAATGAAATGATTTGAGTAGAATGTTAATAATGGAATAATTCCCAACTTATTCACATTTGCCATTCTTGAGATGAAATAAATTAAGATACGCGCACCGATTTCTTTACAATAATCGTTATGGAGTGGTTTTGACATGTATTTTCTAATACAAGCTTTAGGGCGTATTCCAAACAATACAGCTGTATCTGTAGCAGTAATGCAAACTAATCCATTGGATCTTTGGATTGCATTAAAAGCTGAGTTCACGTAAAGATTAGGCGTTCCAAAGGGATCGATAGATATCACGTTAGGTTTTTTAATGTCGTTTTCCGGATTTAGGTGTGCAATTTGAGCGATTTCAGAGAGTAAAAAATTAGAATCTTTTCTTGAAATTTCAACATGACCACTATCGGCATTCAATTTGTTTAGAGAAAGGTTTTCCTTTATTAAATCAACAGCCACAGGATTGATATCGTTAATGTACATTTTTTTTACATTTTCACATTCTAATAACAATCGTATAGAACTTATCCCTGATGCGGCCATTGAATCTACAATCACAAGATCTTGATTATATAACTTCTTGTATGCGTTTATGGCTAATGAGGAAATATCGCGGTTGATTTCCATTTTTTTATTATAAAATACATTCATCGACTTTGATGGAATTGAATCGTCATCCGTTTTGAATATATATAATTCTGCCAATCCTTCTTTTTTAATAATAAGATTATCTGATGTCTTATCTTGAATCTTCATTTTATTTCATTAAACCAATTAACTGCTTTCTTGCTTCCTATAAGACCCGCGCAAGTCCTTGCGTGAATCTTTTTTACATTATCTTTAGTTAACAATTTAACGTCTTTCATAGTGGTTGTATTATTATTATCGTCTATGATTAAAAAATCTCCACCTAAAGTCTTAGCGATAAACGCAAGCGGAAGCCATTCGTAATAAAGACGAATTTTTGCTTTTCCTTCTTGTAGAAAATACGAGTAAACACCGCCATAATTAACGATTGCGTGAAAATCTCCTACAAAACTTCCACTATACCTGTCTTTTACCTTGCGTTCAATAAGTAGTTTCTCATATGCCCTGCATTTATCGGACCACTTACTAGGATCTCCGCCTAAACATCTAACACCACCATCGTCCTTATCGGGCATTTCTAGCAATTCATGGAAGACATAATGATAGAAGGTCATTGAATATGGTGAGGTATCAAGAATGAATTCTGCAACTAGACCATTTATGGATATAATAAAATTTGTGAAAATCCCGTATAACACATAAAATCCCGCAACAATTTCACCTCGTTCGTTAAAAACACCTACAATCGTTCCCACGGTTCTGTTTACCGCTACATTCGAAGAACCATCAACAGGATCCGTAGTAATTCCAAATTTTCCGTTTCCAATAACAGGTTCAGCTTCTTCAGATGCTACAAATAGGAAATCAGTGTCCCCTTCTTGTAAAGCCTTTAAAATTATAGAATGCGTGAGGATATCTTCGTGAATTTGGTCTTCATCATAAATATTTTTTGTATCCTTTCCTGGAGCTTCAATATTCATTCGATATTGGATTTCTCGAGAAGTTATACCTTTTTCAAGCAGTCCACGTATCGGAATAGTTGCTTCGGCTATAGTTTCAATAATATCTATTAAATCGCCCCTATTGGGATAATAATGGGGGAGGTTTTTATCTAACCACCTTGATAACTTGATATTTTCATTTTTATCGCTCATGCTATCAATAAAAAATGAACGATCATTGATATTTTTTATTTTTTTGGGATATCTAGCTATTTACGAATCGTCCATCTTTAATGTGATATATTTTTGAAGCTTTCCTTGCAACATCAATATCATGGGTGATTATTATGAATGTCTGATTCTCTGAAAGGTTAAGAGATACCAAGTATTCCATGATTTTTTCACCGGTTTTCGTGTCTAAATCACCGGTTAATTCGTCGGCCAAGACAAAACTTGGTCGATTTACCAGTGCACGAGCTATTGCTGCTCTTTGCTGCTGTCCCCCGGAAAGTTCTTCAGGTTTATGGTCTAAGCGATTTTCTAAACCAACCTTTGAAAGAATTTCTAATACTCTATGTTCTCTAGTATTTTTATCAACTCCAGCTGCGATTAGAGGAAGTTCTACGTTTTCATAACACGTGAGAACGGGGATTAAATTATAAAACTGAAATATAAAACCTATCTCATGTCTTCTTAGACGTGTCAGGGCAGCGTCATTCATTGCCATCATATCTTTTCCGTTAATATAAATAGATCCGCGGGTTGGCGTATCCAGTGCACCTATCAGATTTAATAACGTCGTCTTTCCTGAACCAGATGGGCCCATAATGGAAATTAAATCTCCCCTTTGGACAGTAAGTGAAATTCCATTTAACGCCTTTACTTTTGTTTTCCCAAGGTCATATATCTTGTGGATATCTTTTAATACAAGAACATCATCTTTCGAGCCTAAATAAGGTAGATATTTTTTTTTGTGTATTCTCATTTACATCCCTCTTTTTCTTATTGCATCGATAATACTGAGACGAAGAGCCTTTATTGCCGGAACAATTGAAGCAAATAAACTCAGACTAACCATAAAAATCGAAATATTTGTTATATCTTCCCATCTTAATGTAAAAAAAATAGGAGTATAAGCCATAAATGGAACATTTGATATTAGTAACGCAGTGGTTATACCGCATATTATCCCCGTAATTAAAGTAGCTGCACATATTACTAATGTTTCTCCAAATACAATTTGCATTATTTGATATTTGGAGATTCCTATAGATCTTAATACCCCAATTTCATTTCTTCGCTGATTGATATTCATTATCATTGAAGTTATCAAGCCAAGCATGGAAATTATTATAGCCATGTAAAGAATAGCAACAACTACGACGATTACAAGGCTCAAGATTTCTCGTATGCCTGTAATTTCATCAACAATAGTTCGAATAGACCACGCCGCACTAAAATCTATAGTTGCCCATGGGTTTCCTAAAGTTTGATAAAGATTAGAGATCTCATCAAGAACATCATCAGATTGATATATATCATCACATTCAATCCAAAAATTTGCAAATGTTTTATCAAATGTTTCTCCTGTAAGATTAAAATAGGTATTCC
Source organism: Promethearchaeota archaeon (assembly GCA_016840695.1). Taxonomy (GTDB): domain Archaea; phylum Asgardarchaeota; class Lokiarchaeia; order Sigyniarchaeales; family SOKP01; genus FT1-020. The sequence continues at coordinate 2,468 of JAEORV010000048.1, read as the reverse complement.
ACGAGATTATTGCTGCGAATTCAGTTTCATCGGGCCATAAGTCTTCATCCCAGGTAAACCGAATTCCGGGCATTATACCCATAATCCCTACAATTGTTAAATTCACTGACATGGCCGGAAAAAACCAATCTGCAGCCGGTGATGTAGTTATATTTACAATCTGACCTTCTGATTTCTGTATCGTAGATGATAAACCATCCTGTAAAATTACTGTTCCATTAACATCAAGTTGGTGAATAAAATCATGAAATGATTTATCTCCTGTATAACTATAAATAGATTCACTAGAATGCATTTGTACATAACTTGTTGTATTAATTACAAAAAGAATCATGTGTTCTCCTTCTTTTGTTCCAAAATCATCGCACGTAGTATAATTTGTATTATAATGTGAATTTTTAACTTCACACACATTTGAAACATGAGAGATTTTAGAAATATTATTACTTGTATTTAGTGGAATTATTCTTTGATGTGAAGAATAATACATAGAAAGACAGATATCGCCACCAAGTCGCATATGTGCTCCAGGAACGATACCTGCTTCTATAGAGTGCTCTGTGATATTCACGGTTATGAGAAACGACAATCCAATGGAAATCATAAGAAACGTGTTTTTTGTTCGACGGGAGTTTTTAACTAAATTGCGATAACAAATTTTTTTAGTTTTTAGTAAGAAAGGGTAAAGAAGTGTCGAGAAAAAGTAAGAAATGTAAGGGAGAAAAAGTGTACCGAATAAAACTGAGCCGCAAATGAAAATTAATCCCGCGAAAAATAGAGATATTATTGCCATATTTGTTTCCGCAGTAGGATCTGAAGTAAACGATAGAAGCCCTGCAAAACCTATGCGAATAATAAATATCCCAATAGAAATTAAAGAGATGGAAAGGATTGCTTGAAGAATAAAGGATCTTAACTTATGCAAGTTTGTTTTACGAGCTTGAGACCGTTGGTTTAACGCAGCAATAACATTAGAGCGGGCTGCGGAAATGGCAGGAATTGTACCAAAAATGAGAGGAATTCCTAATCCTGCGAGCATACCAAGAATTAGAGTAAAATCCTTTACATATAATTCAATTTCAAATGTAGGATCTAGTGCATAAAAATTGTTTAATAAAATCCTTAGTGGATTGAAGAATAAATATGAGAGAAAATACCCAAAAAAGAGACCAAGAATCATTCCTATTAAAGCAATTATTAATACTTGAAAGAAAAAAGTTAAGAACAAGCTCTTTTTTGACGAACCTATAGCTCTTAATAAACCTATTTCGTATATCTGGGCTTCTTTTGACATTTCCATCAGATTTTTAATGATAATCACACAAATAATTAAAGAAATGCCTGAGAGGACCATTAGTATTCCACGGAACAAATAAACCCATCTATTAGCATTCCCAAATTCAGTTGGACCTAAATGTAAATATAAGGAATGCTCCAGTGAATCCGTGGCAACATTCACGGAAAAGAATAGCCCAACTCCAAGAATAACAGCAATCACGGTTAAGAGAGTACGAATAGGACGTTTGAGGAGGCTACGATAAGCAATTTTTAATTCAATCATACCCTTTACATGAGTACCTTTTCTAGCACGAGTGTCCATTCTTATGTGAATCCTCCCCGTGTTAAAATTGAGGTATATTCAACTTGTTTCCCATCGGGGAGTTTAGATATTGTAAATTTTCTTTGATTTAATTTCTCTGTTCTACTTATTTTTAGCGACATTGCAATCCAGTAATCCATGACTTTTCCGCCGCTTTGGAATTCGAATTCTTGTTTATTTACACTGGTTTGGCTAGTTTCATTGACAATTAATATGCTCGTTCCATATATCTCGCGTATATATTGCAAACTTGCTAAAATGAGATTTAATTGATAATTCAGGTTTAAATTTTTTTCCTTTTTATCTTTACTTAATTCTATTCTGTATAAATCAGTAATAGAATCAATAACAATCAAATCAATTTTGTAATCATTCTTCGCTTTTTTACTATTTAAAATTAAAAATTCTAGATTTAAGGCAATATTTCTAAGGTCGTTAAAACTATCAGCTTTGAAAGTAAGGATATTTTTGAGAACTTCAGAAGGTTTTTCAAGAGAATGCGATTCAAGCAAGTTGTTAATTTTTTCTGAAGGGATTTCTTTTTTACTATAGACAAATGCGACAGTTTTTCCTAATTTTGCTGTATTAATGATTGTTTGAAGCGCAAAGATCGTTTTTCCAACTCCATAATCACCATAAACAGAAAATATTCCATTGATCATTCTGCTATCTTTAAATAGAGCGCTTAATTTTGGTGTTGGAAAATTCATGATTAAAACTTATAATTTTATTAATATTTATAATTTATAGTTTGAAAATATTTTTACTTAGTGAGGACTCAAAATTCTTTTATAGGCTAAATAAGGAATTAACTTCTTTAAATATAGCTTTTAATATATTAAATATTGGAGATAAGATTCCAAACTTA
>JAEORV010000047.1 GCA_016840695.1 Promethearchaeota archaeon | reverse complement strand
AGAGTACATTGCTTCACAAGGATTAAAAATTCACTTGGATATCTTTGACAATAAAGAACCGGTTGATAAAACGATTATTTTTATACCCGGTACTGCCATGTATAGCCGTTTTTACGCAGAGTTCTGTTACAATCTTTTTCAAAAAGGATTCAGAGTCGTCGTGCCTGACATGCAAGGACATGGTTTCAGCGAAGGTCCTCGTGGACATTTCACAATGGAGACTTTGACTCAAACCACATATGACGTGACTTCTTACGTGCTGGATACATATGGAGGGAAGGTTGCGATAATGGGATCGAGTTTGGGGGGTATTACCGCCCTATATAGCGCAGCAAATGACGATGAGAGGTTATCTGCAGCTATTTGTCATAATGCTGCAATATTTGACGAAAATGCATATAAAAGAATAATACCAATTAAAGGAATTTTAAGACTTTTATTACCCTTAGTTCCTGTAGCCGTAAAGATCGCTCCTCGAACGAGAGCTAGCGTATGGTTATATTTAAAGGCTGAAAGATTAGCTAAGACTGAGGAATTGTTAAATAAAATCGATATACTCAAGAAAGATAAAATTTTGTCCCATAAATATACAGCAACGGCTCTCAGAACACAACAAAAGGATCCCATGGCTAAAAAAATTGAAGAGATATCTACTCCCATTATGATAATCAATGGCGATGAGGACGTTCTTTTCTCAGTTGAATACATGACTGAATTATATGATCGGCTAACTTGCGCAGAAAAAAGTTTAGAGATATTAGAGGGTGCCTCACACCTCATATTTCAAGAGAACATTGAAGAATCTCTTGATCGCATTGTTCCTTGGTTAAATAAGGTTTTGAAGTAAATATATAATTTTATTAAGTATCATATCTAAGTGTTAATATAATACATAGTATGAGGAAATATAAATGCCTAAAGCGAAAGCAAATAATATTGAAATAGAATACGACACGTTTGGTGATCCCTCGGGAAAACCACTTCTTTTGGTCATGGGGCTGGGAGCTCATATGATCGAATGGTTAGAGGAGTTCTGTGAAGCATTTGTAGACAAAGGATTTTTTGTGATTAGATTTGACAACCGAGATGTGGGACTTTCTACTAAATTTGAAGATGCAGGAATGCCAGATATTCAGAAAGCGATTGGCGCAGCAATGCAGAGAAAACCAATTGATGCTCCATATCTATTAGACGACATGGCTAACGATGCGGTTGGTCTTTTAGACGCACTCGGAATTGAGAAAGCTCATATATGCGGCGCATCGATGGGGGGTATGATCGTCCAAACGATAGCCATTAACCATCCTTCAAGGGTTTTAAGCCTTGCTTCCATAATGTCAACCACTGGCGATCCCACACTTCCTCAAGCGACTCCAAAAGCTTTAAAAATTCTAATGACGCCCCTACCTCAAGAGAGAGAAGCATACATCGAGGAATCATTAAAAATAAAGGAATTTCTTTACGGTACTGGTTATACTTTAGACAAACAAAAGGCAAGAGAGATAATAGAACAAAAATTCGATCGATGCTTTTACCCTGTAGGATTTGCTCGACAGCTCGTAGCAATACTTGCAAGTGGTGATAGAACAGAAAAACTGGCTTCTATAAAAGTTCCTACAGTGGTTCTCCACGGTAATGCTGATCCTTTAGTCCCTGTTGAAGGTGGTAAAGCTACAGCAAAAGCAATACCTGGAGCAAAATTAGTTCTTTTCGATGGAGTAGGACACAGTATACCAACTGAAGTAGCACCTCAATATATAGACGAAATCGCAGAAAATGCCGCTAAAGCAAGTAATTAATAATAAAAACAAGATCTTTCTTTTTTTTTCCAATAATTAATGTTAAATACTTTATATCAATTTTTCTTTGATTGAGATATGGTATAAAGTTTATGTTCTGGATTTATTATTGATTAAACATATTATAAATAGATAAAAAATTGAAAGATGATACTATATATCGAAGTGCTGAGGGAAAAGCGAAAATCATCGCGTTATATGATAAATTTTTGTCTCGTTTTGATATTCAACACGAAGAGGTTAATATAGAAACGAGATATGGTTCTACACATGTTTTAGTAATTGGTCCAAAGAATGGTCCTCCATTGATTTTTTTTCATGGAGGAAATTCTCTAAATCCTTTTGATTTAAAAAAATTTATACCGTTGGCTAATGAATATAGAATCTATGCGCCAGACACAATCGGTCATCCTGGAAAAAGTGCTGAATATCGTCTATCGCCTAAAGATAATAGTTATGGAGAGTGGGCATTAGATGTATTGGATGGTCTCAAACTCAAAAAAGCAGCTTTTGTTGGACCATCTTTTGGAGGAGGTATTCTCCTACAAATCGCGTCATTTGCTCCCGAACGCATCTCCGCAGCAGTATTCATTGTTCCTTCTGGATTTGCAAATGGTTCTGGTATATCTATAATACGTAAATTAGTAATACCATTGATGAAATATCGTTTATCTCCAACACGGAAGAATTTTGAGAAAACCATATTACCTTTAGTAGATCACCCTGACGATGATTTAATTGAGATGTCATATACCACAATTCCCAATTTAAAGGTTGCTTCTCGAATGCCTCATCCAATGAAAAAAAAAGACTTATTGGAATTTAAAGCTCCTTCCTTAGTAATTGCTGCTGAAAATGATGTACTCTTTCCTGGAAAATTGGTTATTAAGAATGCGAAAAAAATCTTACCTAATCTAATTTCAAGTAAATTACTTCTTGATAAACCTCATGCATTTTATACTGCTTCAAAACAATGTCTTGAAGAAGTTATTACTGAAACACGGGAATTTTTAAATAATAATTTATAAAAAAAGTTTAATTTAGTCTTCAGCTGATTTGACTTTCTTAATATTTTCTATTAAGGCTGGAATGACTTTATGTAAATCACCAACAATACCGTAGTGAGCAACATTAAAAATTGGAGCACTCGGGTCTTTATTTATTGCAACGATAATATCCGAATTTTCCATCCCTACTAAATGTTGGATGGCTCCCGAAATTCCACATGCAATGTATAATTTTGGCGTTACTGTTTTTCCAGTTTGTCCTACTTGCTGATCTTGGGGAATCCAGTTCAATTCTACGGTTACCCTTGACCCTCCTATCTCAGCGCCAATTGCTTCGGCAAGTTCTTCTATTATTTTAAAATTCTCTTTCTTTCCAACGCCCCTTCCTCCAGCTACAATAATCTCAGCGTCTTCCAGGTTTACCTTGCTTTTCTCTCGATTTATGACTTTTACGATTTTTGTAACTGAGTCTTTCTCGCTATAATCGTAATCGATTTGGCGTATATTTACCTTTCTTTTTTTAGCTTCAGGTTTTTTAAAGGTCCCTGGTCTCACGGTTGCCATTTGTGGTCGGCTATTTGGCGTTCTTATTGTTGCCATTATGTTTCCACCAAAAGTAGGTCGTGTTTGAAACAAGTTATTAGTTTTAGGGTCAATTTCTAATCCAGTGCAATCTGCCGTTAAGCCCGCGTTCAGTCTTTTTGCGACTCTAGGAGCGAAATCCCTTCCCGTGGCCGTAGCTCCAATCAATACAATTTCAGGTTTGTTTTCCGTTATTAATTCGGTGAGTGTTTTAGTGTAAAGATCAGAATAATAGTTCTTGAGTATTTTGGACTTTACATATATTATCTCATCGGCGCCATACATACTTAATTCTTCAAGTTGATCGTCAAAGGCATCTCCTAAAATTACTAAAGTTAAACTTACGTGAAGAGTATCGGCTAGTTCTCTTCCTTTCCCTAATAACTGATATGCAACCTTGTGTATATTCCCTTTATAATGCTCGGCTATCACCCAAACTCCTTTATACTGTGATAAATCAACTTTTTCTATTCCAACTTCTTCTTTTGTCCATATAATAGCATCCATAGTACATGCTTCAACACACGCGCCACATAAATTACAATCTTCTGTAATACATGCTTTATCGTCAATTACCTCTATTCCACCGTATGGACAACTGGCTACACACGCGCCACATCCAGAACATAGTTCACTATCTACTGTTATACTCATTTTTTTGCCTCCTATAATAGCTTATCTTCCTTTAAATTATTGCATAATTGCTGAACCATTTCTTCGACTGATCCTTCTAACACTACGTGTTTCCCTTTCTTCTCAGGAATAAATATCTTAAATACTTCGGTTTTTGAACCTGTAAGACCGATATTTTCCTTTCCTGCCTTCAAGTCGTTGGCATTCAAATATTTCACTTCCATTTCTTCGTGAGCATTAACGATTCCAGTCATTGTTGGAAATCGAGGGTCATTTACTTCCTTTAAAACCGAAATTAAAGCGGGTAATTTTGACTCAATAATGACGGTTTCTTCTGATCTAAAAACTCTTTCAGTTATTATTTTATCTCCCTTCAATTCACACTTCTGCACGTAAGTGATCTGCGGGAGGCCTAACTCTTCTGCCAATTCGGGTCCTACTTGGGCGGTATCACCATCAATGGCTTGAGTTCCGCATATTACGAGGTATTTTTTTTCATCTCCGGAATCTTTTAATATTTTTTTTATAGCAAGCCCTAAAGTGTGAGATGTAGCTAAAGTGTCTGCACCAGCAAATGCTCTATCTGTCAAAAGATAAGCCTCATCTGCTCCCATTGCTAGAGCTTGGCGTAAAACTTCTTCAGCTTGAGGAGGTCCCATGCTTAATGCAATGACTTCTCCTCCATGTTTTTCTTTTATGCTTAATGCAAGTTCAGTTGCATTGTTATCCATCGGATTTGTAATGCTTGGAATGCCTTTTCTTACAAGGGTATTTGTCTTAGGATCGATTTTTACTTCTGAAACACCAGGAACTTGTTTTATACACGTGAAAATTTTCATTTTTTGACCACCTCAATATCCTCTCCTTAGTAACTTCTGTGCTATCACCATTCTTTGAATTTCGCTAGTACCTTCGTAAATTTCTGCCATTTTTGCATCTCTAAAGTATCTCTCCACAGCGTAAGCTTTCATCAAGCCATACCCACCATGTATTTGAACGGCATCGTGAGTTGCTTGCATTGCTGCTTCGGAAGCTTTTAGTTTTGCCATTGAACCCATTGTACCATATTCTAAACCATTGTCGCACATCCACGCTGCCTGATATGTTAATAAGCGCGCACATTCAACTGCAACGCCCATATCAGCGATTTTCCATTGAACGCCTTGAAAGCTTCCAATAGGTCTACCAAATTGCACCCTTTCATTTGCATATTTGATTGAAGCTTCTAGTGCTGCCTGTCCTAATCCCACGCATTGAGCAGCCATGAGAATTCGACCATAATCTAAGATCTGCAAGCCAATTCTAAATCCACTGCCAACACTACCTAAAACGTTTTCCTTGGGTATTCTCACATCCTGAAAAACAAGTTCAGAAGTGTTAGAAGCTCGTACTCCTAATTTATCCTCTCTTACACCTACAGAATACCCTGGTGTATTAGTATCCACAATAAACACGGTTAACTCTTTCCTCTTTCCTTTTTGTCCCGTTTTTGTTACTACGAGTAGTGTTTCAGCAATTCCTCCATTAGTCGCAAAAATCTTACTACCATTTAATACCCATTCATCTCCGTCTAAATATGCATTTGTTTCTACACCACCTGCGTCAGAGCCCGCGTTTGCCTCAGTTAGAGCAAAAACACCTAATTTTTCTCCCTTAGCAAGTGGAATTAAGAATTTCTGTTTTTGTTCTTCTGTACCAAACTTGTATATTGGATATGCGCACACGCTTGCGTGTACTCCCGTGGTGATTGACCAAGACGCGTCTATTCGCCCTATCTCTTCAGTAATGATGCAAAAACTTATCGTGTCTTCATGCAATCCAGCTCCTCCGTATTCTTTTGGAATGCAAGTGCCGAAATATCCCATTTTTTTCATTTCTTCCATGACTTGCGGATCTAGGCGCGATTGTTGGTCGCTTTCTTCCGCTATTGGAGCTATATGTTTCTCAGCGAACTCTCTCGTAACTCTTCTAATCATTTTTTGCTTTTCAGTTAAAGAAAAATCCATTCCTTACTCACAATTCTTCTATAATTATTAAATTACTTCTAAAAAGGGTGAGAAATAATTAAAAATTTTTGAATTTATCACTTGAAATGTTGAATATTCTAATAAGAAAAGAAATCATATAGAATATGATGTTAATTTGATATCTAAATTGTAAAGACTAAAAAAGTTTCAACATTAAAATTAATCAAAAAAAAACATATTTTAGTATATCTTAACTTAAAGATAATTAATAATAAAATAACTATAATGAATCTGATCTCGGAAATCTCGAGATTTATAAGTGAACACCATGTATGATAGAGAATATTTAGAACAGATAAAAAAAAGAAAAGAAGAGTGGGAGTCTAAGTTCCAGAACGCAAAGGAACGGGATGCTAAATTTGTTACTGATTCTGAAATTCCGATTAAGCGGATTTACACTCCTTTAGATGTAAAAAGCGACTTTCTCGAAAATGTAAACTTCCCTGGCGAGCCTCCATATACGAGAGGTGTCTATCCCACGATGTATCGAGGGCGCTTTTGGACCATGAGATTATTTTCTGGACACGGAACTCCTGAAGAAACAAATCTGAGATGGAAGTATTTATATGAAAACGGGGAAACGGGATTTAGCGCTGCTGTTGATGCTTTAACTTTTAATGGAATTGATCCAACAAATAAAGATGGTGCTCCAGAAGTTGGAACCTCAGGCGTACCACTTTATTGCATTGACAGTTTATACGCGCTTACAGAAGATATTCCTATAGATAAAATTAGTGTTGCTCTAGTAGTAGAGCCATTTACATGCGCGCCAGTATGTTCAATGTATTTTAACATGGCACGAGCTCGAGGTTATGATATAAAACAATTAATTGGAACCACGCAAAACGACATTCTTACAATGACAGTTGGTTACATCCCATATAAAAACTGTCCACCAAACCATTTACTACGCCTAGCATGCGATTTTATTGAATGGACTGTACCACAGAAAAACGTTCCAAGATGGCATCCTATTAATTTCACGGGATATAACTACAGAGAAGGAGGGATTGATGCAATCCAAGAATTAGGATTTGTTTTTGCGAGCGCTTGTTCTCACATTGATAATCTCGTTGAAAGAGGGTGGAAAGTTGACGATTTCGTGAACCGACTTGCATTTCACCTTGCCGCACATAAAGACTTCTTTGAAGAAATCGCGAAATACAGGGCAGCAAGAAGGATCTGGGCAAAATTAATGAAAGATCGATACGAGTGTAAAGATCCAAAATCTCAAGAGTTCAGGTTTCACGTGCAAACTGCTGGTAGTTCTTTGACCGCGCAGAACCCTAAGGTGAATATCATAAGAACTGCAATTCAAGGATTAGAAGCCAATTTAGGTGGGTGCCAATCACTTCATACAAATTCTTACGACGAAGCAATATGCCTGCCTTCGGAAGAGGCTGCTTTAATTGCTTTACGAACGCAGCAAGTAATCGCTGACGAAACGAGAATTGCAAATACGGTTGATCCGCTTGCGGGATCTTACTACGTTGAATGGCTCACTGATGAAGTGGAAGAAAGAGTGTGGAAATATATTGCGAAAGTTGAGAAGGTAGGTTCGATAGATAAAGCTTTATCGACGGGTTGGTTATATAAAGAAATGAGGGATGCTTTCCATAAAAGGCGCAGGCGTATTGAAAATCGAGAAGAAATAATGCTTGGAGTGAACAAGTACGAAGTCCCCTATGACGACGTTACAGACGTGTTCAGGACCAGTAAAGAGGCAATAGAAATCGAAGTAAATCGCATTAATAAGCTGAAAGAGCGGAGAGACAATGCAAAACTAGAGAAACTTCTTGATAAGCTCCGGGATGTATGTGAGAAAGAAGAGAATGTCATGCCTATTATGATGGAAGTGACCAAGGAAGGTGCGACTATAGGAGAAGTATGCGATGTCTATCGTGAAATATATGGCATCTGGGAACCACCATTAGCTATATGATGTATATGAGGTGTTAAATATGGGAAGTAATCAAATCAGGGTTTTAATGACAAAACCAGGGATAGATGGGCATTGGAGAGGAGGAATCGTAGTTTCAAGGGCTTTAAGAGATGCGGGGATGGAATTGATATTTGGCGGATTCCAAAATGTTGAACAAATCGTTGAATCTGCCATTCAAGAAGACGTTGATGTAATTGGTTTGAGCATTCATTCGGGTGCACATTTTGCATATACCCAACAAATCATTGATTTGTTAAAGAAAAAAGGCGTACTTGATAAATTCTTGATTCTTGTTGGGGGAGTAATCCCTGCAAAAGATTTCTCACAATTAAAAGAGATGGGCGTCGCTAACGTCTATGGACCGGGCTCTATGGTAAATAGTATTGTGCAATTTATTCAACAAAATGTAGAAAAGTAAAAAAACAATCCAATATTTTCCTAA
>JAEORV010000046.1 GCA_016840695.1 Promethearchaeota archaeon | reverse complement strand
ATGAGCTTTCGAATTGGTTTCGATATGGGTTTTGTGCTGGCAAAAGGAATTTTGCTGAGTATGATTACTATATTGACTTTGCTTCCTGTTCTCGTGCTACTTTCAGAAAAACCAATTAAGAAAACGGCCCATAAGCACTTTCTTCCCTCTTTCGGTAAAATGGAAAAGATCTTAGAAAAGGGGAGATATGTCGTTATTGTATTTGTGGTGTTGATAGCAGCATTGGCGTTTATGGGACAAAGCAAGAATCTCTTTGTTTTTGGAGCAGAGAGTTCTCAGGCATCAGAAGAGGATAAAGCCGCAACTCAAATGGTTTCAGATGTCTTTGGAAGCCAGAATATGACAATGCTTATTATTCCAAATGATGATAGAGTTGCAGAAGCAAAGATGGCAGATGATATTACAGATTTAGAAAGTGTTGCAGATCTATCTGGTATGTATTCACTCGTAGATGTAACCATTCCAGATTATATGATACCCGAAGCATTAAAAGACCAATTTATTTCAGAGAATTATTCAAGATATTTTATCAACCTTAATACAGATGTTGAAAGTGAGAAAGCTTTCACAGCGCTTGAAGACATACTTTCAACTGCAGATAAATATTATGATGAATACTATATTACAGGACAAACACCAAGCACCTATGATATTAAAATGGTCAGCGAAAAGGATTTTAAGGTCGTAAACACAATATCGATGGTCGCTGTCGGATTGGTTTTGCTTTTAACATTTAAATCAATTTTACTTCCGCTTCTCTTGTTATTCATAATTCAAGCCTCAATTTGGATGAATATGGCGATACCATATTACTTGGGTACAGAGATGTTGTTTATCGGTTATTTGATAGTAAGCTCAATGCAGCTTGGTGCGACGATTGATTATGCGATTTTATTAACGAATAGATATAAAGAAAGCAGGAAAATGCTGGATTCGCATGAAGCGGCAGTCGAAGCAATTGCCCAGGCGGGACATTCCATATTTACATCAGCAACAATATTAGGAGCAGCTGGAATAATCATAGGAGTAGTATTCGATCAACCTTCTATGAGCATAATGGGGATGTTAATTGGGCGTGGAGCACTTATAAGTGGAGCAATGGTTATGCTGGCGCTACCTCAACTGTTAGTCGTTTTTGACAAATTAATAGGCTATACCACGTTAGGTTGGCCTGGGAACGAGATAAATAAACAGAATAGGAAAAAGGTGAAAGCGATGAAAAAAGAAAACAACGCTAAAGATAGAAAAAGAGCAAGATTTAAAGTTTTGTCATTGCTCCTTATAATATTTTTGACATTCATACCATCAATTTCGAATGCTCAAACTATTAAAGATGAAACGATCTATGCAGAACTTAATTATGATGGGAGTGTTTCTAGAATTAATGTTGTAAACAGACTATATTCTTCTGGAAATGAGAATCAGCTTATTGATTACGGAACTTATCTTAGTATACAAAATCTCGTTGGATCGGAATTGCCGGTTATTGATGGCGACAAAGTAATTTGGGAAAGTAGTGATCAATATGAAAATGGGTTTTATTATCAGGGCACAGTCGAAAAAGAACTGCCGTTTACTTTTGATATCAAATATTATTTAAACGGTAAGAAACTGAATGCAGAAGAGTTAGCAGGTAAAGATGGTAGAATAAACATTCAGATCGACGTTGACCAAAATGAAAAATGTCCGGAAAATATAAGAAGAGATATTATGGCTCAGATTGCATTGAACTTGGATTTAGATAAAGTTAAAAATCTAGAAAACAAAAATGCTACGAAAGTTGTTGTAGGCAAATCAATGACGCTGTCATATACGATTTTAGAGGGAAGTGATGCAACATTCAGAGTATCGTTTGATGCAGAGGCCTTTGAGATGAGCGGAATAAATATCACTTTACTTAAAGGGGAAATTACAGTTCCGGATAATATTCAAGACAGCCTGGATGAAATTGAGGATGGATTCGATGAGATGTCAGACGGCATGGATGAAATGGTTGATGGCACAAAAGATTTGAAAAGTGGGCTAAACAGTGTTTCGAGTAATGCAAAAAGAATTAATAATGGTTTGGATGGTTTAGAGAAAGGTGCAAAGGACATGGCTGCAGGAATTGGAAGTTATAAAGCCGGACTTGAGCAACTCGATATTGCAGCAACCTCAAATAAAATCAAAGATGGTATTGCAGATTTGGATACTGAAGGCGGCAATTTAGCTAGTGGATATACTCAATGGTTTGACCAATTAATTATAAATGCTAAAAACATTGTTGAATACAGCACTGATCCAAACGCTGTTGCATTTGCTCAAGGTATTATTGATGATTATACTATAGATGGCGGAGGAGCTTTTATGCTTGATACAGGGCTTGAATCGTTTACAGTAGGGATTTCATCTCTAAATGCCGACTACAGTGCTTTTGATTACGGAGTCCAAGCGATTTTTGCCTCTCCGACAGGTGGAGTTGAAGATATTCATAATGGAGCAATTGCTTATGCTGCAGGTGTTTCAGAGCTTTCAAGTGGAATGAATAGTTATTATCTTGGAGTAAAGACATTGCCAAGCGAAACCCAAAAGCTAATTGATGGACAAGAGGAGTTTAAGGATGGAATTGATGAGGCGAATGAAGACATCCAAAAGCAGGTAGATGAAGCTATGCCAAGCGAAAATTCAGACCCTGTATCATTTATTTCGCATAAAAATCATCCTTCATCAGTTCAATATATATTGCTAACTCCGGCTATTGAGTTAGATAAAGTTGTGATTAAAGAGATTAGCGAGCAAGAGGATAAAAATATCTGGGATAGATTTTTAGATCTATTTAGGGATTAGAGCAAGGAAGCAGGCCTTAATATTGACATCAAAAAAATAGTGTTAAATTTTGCTTAAAAAAAAGGAGTAGATATATGAAAGTATTTATAGTAGGCGGAACAGGATTTATAGGTTATTATTCAACGTTGGAACTTCTGAAAAGAGGGCATGAGGTTTCGACGATTTCTTTACCAGATATCGAAATAGGAAAATGGTTTCCTAAAGAGGTGGAAATAAAATACGGGAATGTTTTTGAAATGGGCGACGATGCATTGAAAGAACTGTTTGTTGGATTCGATGCAATGGTATATGCTGTTGGACCCGATGATAGGTTTAAACCAAAAGGTTCAGCATACGATTTCTTTCATGAAAGATTAGTCGAAGCATGCGGACGTGTTGTTGCGGTAGCGAGGGAAGCCGTCGTCGATAAATGTGTTGTGACGAATTCATATTTTGCCTATTTTGATAGAGTCGAACCTGAGAGGAAACTTGCTGAGCACCATGCATATATAAAGTGCAGAGTAGAACAAGCAGAGCGTGTGATAAGTGAAGGTAAAGATAAAATGGATGTAATGGTGCTTGAGCTGCCATACATTTTCGGAAGCATGCCTGAAAGAACACCACTTTGGAAAGATGTTTTAGTGAATATGTTACACGAAAGCGAGATAATCTTTTATCCTAAAGGCGGTTCCAACATGATTGCCGTTGAACATGTAGCAGAAGCAGTTGCTGGTGCTGTGGAGAAGGGAAAACAGGGGAGAAGGTATCAAATCGGTGACGTTAATTTGAGTTGGGTCTCTATGATTAAAATTATGCTAAAATCAATGGGTATGGGGAATAAAAAAATCATTACTTTACCGACATTTTTGGTTAATATGCAAGGAAAGAAAATCAAAAAACAAGAGGATGAACAAGGTGTCGAATCAGGATTAAACCCGCTCTACTTATTTAAAGACATCATGTGTCAAGAACTCTATTTTAATCCGACAGAATCTGCTGATGAATTGGGTTATAGCAGGGGTGGAATTGAGAAATCAATTGATGATACAGTTAAGGCATGCCTGAAAAACCTTTAGTATTGATACTATGCACTTCAAATTTAAAGATGAATATAAGAAAATGGAAACTATATTTGAAACCAAGAAACAAAATATTTGGTGACTGAAAAAAATAAAACATATTTTACTTAAAGTTAATGGGTGCAAAATGTAGAGTAGGTATAATCAAATTTTATGATACAATATAGTAAATAAAGGTATGGAGGTGTTTTGTGTTTGATAGTCTATTATATGGAAATGGATTAACGTTAGCTGTAGTTAGTGGCATAGGGGAGCTGGCAAAAAGCAATCCATCATGTAAATACCTGAGTGTAGATGAATTTATGAAGGATTTTGCATTAATGCCAAACCATAAGAGAATTTGTCGCAATTTCATGAAAATATTCAACAAAGATACAAAGACCTACTCAGATGTGCATACAGAAAATAAACGGATTATGGCATTGCACATTGACGATATAAATAAATTAGGTTTTGAAAGATGGGTAAGTACAATCATTTTTTCTCCAGAAATCATTAGTGAAGAAGACTTGAAAAACATAAAGCCATATATATATTCATTGTATAATTATTGGTACTCATTTATTTCAACAACAATATTGAGTAAGAATGATATTCAATTTAAATTAGAACAATATGCAATTGAAATATTGAGCAAAGTAAATGGCAACATTATGACACTCAATTTTGACAATATGCTAGACAAATGGCTTAACCCCTCACATTTACATGGAAGTTTTGCATTGCCATATGAAAGTTTTAAGGATATTCATCTATTTAATTACAACGATAACAAGAATTTCGAATATAGATACCTATTTGGGGGTAATGGTTTGGAAAAACTAGATCGATTAAATAGAATTAGGAAAATGGGAATTGCAGGTTATGATATGGACTTTTTTTATCAGGAAATAGAAACATACAATTTAGGGCACTTACTTATTTATGGTGTTTCGTTTGGTAGATCTTATATATTATCTGATGCATTTTTAGATGAATACCCACAATATAATGATGCATATTTGAACAAATGTGTTGATGGTCATATTTTATTAAAACTAGGTTTGCTATTTGAAAACCATTGTGTAGATAAGATAACTATAGCTTATTATTCTGAGGGTGATTTAAACGCTTATAAAGAAATGCTGAGCCATACGAAATTCAAACAGATTGTAACTTTTGAAAGAACTCAAAATATATTTGTCATATAAAAGGATAAATATTATTAATAAAAAAATAGCCAGAGATGGTTTATATGTTTTGGAGAATAATGAAAGAATCAAATATTTAAAGACCTAATAGTTGTTGAGTTAATTCACAATGATCGGATGATTGAGGTTGTTCTTAAAATTAAGGATGAAATGAAAAAAATGGGCGTATAATTGCAGAATAGTTAAATTTTTGATACGATAAAAGCACATTCATAACGAATGTGCTTTTCTTTACCCTAACAAGACAAATAGTTGTGCTTTTATAGGATATTTTGGTGCCGAAGATCGTCACGAAGTCGGCTAAGCCGACATATAAATGTGCCGCAATGATTGTAGAGTAATCTATTTATTTAAGGCTTTCTTTAATTCTTATCTATTCTACAGAATTTTTTATATCGGTTCTCAGACCGAACGTTCTGCAACTAAAAAAACCATTCCAAAGGGATGATTTTTTTAGTTGGTGCCGAAGATCGGATACAAAAATAAGCTTTTGAAACAAGGTGAAGTATTGAAAAACCTCCATTTCTAGGGGTTTTAACTTAAAATCAATAGTTTCAAAACATATTCATCGAAAACTTGTGGGGTAAAAATGGGGTAAAATACTAGTCTTTGAAAAAAGATTGAACATCTGTAATTCGATAATTATTTTCTGCCTGAGTATCTTTATTAGAAATTGAGAAATTAATAACCTGTAAGTATTCAAAATTGTAATTATTCTTTTGTTTAAAACATATTTCTTCAACTTGGTAAGTATTAATATCATTCAAATCAATATCTTTGACACGACAAGACTCATAAAAGCCCTTTCCAGCAGGATATATTCTCCAGCTTCCATCGACAAAACATTGAGTAGCGTGAGGACCTTCATTAATGAAAAAAACATCAAATTTGTAGTGTCCATTATGATTATCTTTAAGTGCATAATGGCTTGGTCTGTTGTGGTCTCTATTTCCCAACCCATCCAATTCGTATAAAGTGGGTAGTATCACACACTTCATACCAGATTTAATAAGATTCATATTTGATTTATTTTGATATAAAGCTACTCCTCCAAGAAATACCGTTCCAATAAAAGCCAGTGATGAACCAAAATAAAGCAGAATGTCTTTTGCGTCCCAAACAGTATTAGACAATTTCCCTTTAATGGTTTTTTCTCCAATCTGACTTGCAAAACCTTCAAGCCATTGTATTCCTCTAGGAATACGATAGGCTCTATTGACTAGGTGGGGTATAATGAATAAAGAGAAAAAGCACAAGACAACAAAAAAGAAAATAAGTTTCCAATATTTTTTAAACATGATTACACTTCCCTTATTATTTTGATAGAATATCACTTAAACTTTCTACTGCTTTAACCTTTTCGCTCTCATTAACATGAGTATATATATTTGCTGTTGTAGCAATGTTTGAATGACCCATCAGTTCACTTGCTGTTTTGAGTGGTACACCTTTTTCGGCCAATAGAGTACAGAAAGTATGTCTTAGACCGTGGAACCTGATAGGGGTAATACCAAGGCTCGATTGAAGTTTCTTCCACTTAGCAGTGACATGATCGCCTCTTGTTGGGGTTCCGCACTGTGATGAAGAGAAAATATAGCTTTCATTGGTGAAGGGTACTCCTAAACGTAAATGTTTCTCTTTTTCTTTCTTAATATGAGTCTGCAGGGGAACAATGAGGGCAGAAGCAAGCGGAATTACTCTATTGCTTTCTTGTGTTTTTGGGGGGGGAAGTAATAACTTCGCTTCTCCTATCTCCATTGTTATCGATGAGTGTAACGCTCTTAATACTTTTATTAATTCTTATTGTTTTTTCATCCAAATCAATATCACAATGCTGCAAAGCCAATATTTCACCTTGTCGCATGCCCGTATATAGTGCAAAGACATATATAAGCAGACTTGCATCATTGTCGAACGCTTCAGTGACCTTCTTAATATCTTCTTTTGTTAAGATTTCTTTTCTTGTAGTATCCCGGATTGGCTTTTTCACCTTAACGTTATCAGCCGGGCTGAAAGTAATAATCCGTTCTCGAACGCAATACTTAAGAAATCCTTTAACCAATAAGTGGATTCTGTCGACAGTATTTGGACCCTTCACCTCGTTCATGCGATTATAAAGCCCTTGGATATCAAGGGAGGAGATTTTTGTTATCGGAATATTTTTGAGATTAGATTTTTGAATATATAGCCTTGCAGTAGCCTCATACCTTGTAAACGAACTTGCAGAAACACTCGGCTTTATCACATTGTAAATCCAGTCATGAAACAAAGGCCCGAAGGTCTTTTTGTCATAATCAATGGAAAGTCCCCGTTTAAGACCTTCCATATACTCGTCACGTAGGGTCTCAGCTTCTTTCTTGGACTCGCCATAGAAATACTTCCGGATACGCTTACCATTTTCATCATATCCGACTGTGGTCGATAAGCGAAAATACTCAATTCCATTTATATTGTGAGTTGTTTTTTTGGGCATTGCCTAACCTCCGTATTCAGTTTACAGTTTCTTGGTAATGTATACTACAATATTGTTTTTGCCTCTAGACTTTTCTAAGTATGCCGTTCTAATGTTTTGGCGGTCTTCTTGTTGGAATAGGTCAACTAGTTTTTTAATTTCGCCTTCATGAGAATCAGGAGTAAGCGAGACGAGATAACTAAGGATTAACGGTTTTAAATCAGTGCCTTTTGTATGAACATGCGCTGATAAATATTGCATGAGCTTATAATGATTAGGATAAACATATATACCACTATTATTATACTTTGAAATCAATTTAAGTGATGATTTAATAAACTTGATTATTTCGTCATCAATAAATGTAAAAGCATATAAAAACCTAAATAGGGATTCAACAATGGATTTCCATATTTCATCTAATTCCACAGTTCGAATTTTTTCAATGATTTTACCCCAAAGTTTTTTAGCTTGTGCTGTCTGAATAATATAAGCATTCGCATTAGAATCATCATGTTTTATAGTTCCGGCTAAATGAATTAGTGAATTAAGAAAATTAGGATTATCGTAGCTGAATACTTCATCAATCAATTCATCCATGTTTTCATAGCCATTGAGATATGCCACACCTACTCTATTAACAAGACGCTCTTTGATTGATCCATGTAATCTATTTGTGGATAGTGCTATACTTATGTTTTTTCTTTGTTCTGATATTATACCCCGAAAAACTTGAAAGCAATGGGAATAGCCAGCCATGAATGAACACCATGAGTCAGCCTCTGGTGATAGAGCTGAAATCACCTGTTCTCCAAAAGACGAATCGATATAATTCAAATTTGGTAGATAATGTCCAACTGCATAGAATATCAGAACATTTTCTGAATCAATTATTTTTTCTAGAGTAGGAAGAAAGTTAGTATTCCATAATTTTAAAACATCTTTAGTATTGCTATT
>JAEORV010000045.1 GCA_016840695.1 Promethearchaeota archaeon | reverse complement strand
GAGAATTCGTGGATAAAATTGCATTGTATCTCAAAAAAGAAAAACCCGATATAGTTTTTGTTTCAGAACCGATATATTGCTGGTATTACCACGGAGATCACGTGAATACGGGGAAAGCCGTATATTATTGTATATATAACAAAATAATTGATTGCACTCCTATACTCTATTTTTACGGCACTTTAACCCCTAATTACATTTTTGGATTTAAAAAGGAAGATTTTGAATTATTTGAACAAATGCGACAATGCCACAAAACTCAGTTTTGGCTTACATAT
Source organism: Promethearchaeota archaeon (assembly GCA_016840695.1). Lineage (GTDB taxonomy): Archaea > Asgardarchaeota > Lokiarchaeia > Sigyniarchaeales > SOKP01 > FT1-020. The sequence continues at coordinate 8,206 of JAEORV010000045.1, read as the reverse complement.
AAATTACATAGAACCTTTAAATTATCGACGAGATTAGCAGCAATAAAATTGCGTGGTTGGAAATACGCTGAAAAATATCGTCGTGTATACTTTAACGAGAAAAATCTGAAAAAAAATAAACCCTCGATGAGAATACAGATAATTAGTCATTTCTTTTCCAGCCTTCCTTTTTTCATAGCGCAATATCCACAAGAAATATTAGATAGATTAAAAAAAGAAGGAAAAATATAATGTCAAGAGTACTAATAACCGGCGCGAATGGCTTCATAGGAGCAAACATCGTTCGCGCAGCATTGGAAAAAGGATATGAAGTCAACGCGTTTGTAAGAAAAACTTCAGACCTTCAAGCACTTGAAGGATTACCAATACAATACGCTTATGGTGATTTGAGGGATATTGATTCGTTAAGTAAAGCAATGAACGATTGTGAATATATCATTCACGCAGGAGCAATATATCTTTTCCTCCCCATGTGGTTCTGGGCAGATCCTGAGAAAATTCAAGCAATGTACGATGTGAATGTAAGGGCTACAGACAGAATGTTCAATGAAGCAAAAGAAAAAGGGATTAAAAAGGTTGTCTTCACGAGCTCAGAAAGCGCAATGGGCATGCCGGAAGATGGTTCGATTGGAGATGGGAGCCTATTTGCCAGCAAAAAAGAAATGCCTGGGCATTATAAAAGATCCAAATATCTAGGAGAGCTCGTGGCGTTAAAGTGGAACAAAAAAGGACTCCCGACTTGTTCCATTCTACCCACTGTTCCCATAGGTCCTTACGATATAAAGCCTACTCCAACGGGAAGAATTATTATGGATTTCATGAACGGGAAAATGCCTGGATTTGTAGATACGAGCATGAATGTTGTATCCGTTAAAGACGTAGCAATGGCACACGTGCTTGCGATTGAAAATGGCAAACCAGGTGCAAGATACATTGGAGGAAATAAAAACATGGCTTTTAGAGATTTTTTGCGTTTAATTGCCGATGTAGCTGGAAAAAAAGCTCCAATTTTCTCCTTTCCAAAAATACTCGCAAAGACTTTTGCGTTCTTTGACGAGTTGATATCCTGCAACATCAAGCATAAAGATCCCAAGACTCCTTTAGAAAGCGTAGCAGCAGCTAAGTATCGAGTGTTTGATCCTTCAAAGTCTTGGAGTGAACTAAAAATGCCTAAAACAAACCTTCGCATAGCTATTCGAGAACAAATTGATTGGTTCTTTGAAAATGGATATATAAAATCAAAATAATATAATTTTGGAGAATAAATTTAATGGCTCTATATGATGAATTAGTTAATATTGTAGGTAATAAGTATTGTACCGATAAAGACTATATTTGCGTCTCGTATTCAAGGGGCATTGATCCTTGTTTACCGGAAATTACCCCTCAAATAGTCCTTCGTCCCGAATCCACGGTACAAGTTGCTGAAATAATAAAAATTGCAAATAAATACAAAACCCCTATATTACCTAGAGGAGGAGGTTGTGGTTTAATGGGAGGTAGCAAACCAATAAGCGAAGAAACCATACTCCTCGATCTAACTCGCATGGATAAGATTCTTGATATTAATGAGGATACCCATACCGTTACAGTCCAATGTGGGATTAGCTGGTCAAGACTCAACGCTGTTCTATTGGATAAAGGATATTACACCGGAAACATGGGCCCGGGATCGGGACTTACCGCATCTATAGGAGGAGGATTATCTCATCATTCAGGTGGTGGCGGAGGTTGTGCAAAATACGGAAAATGCACCGAACATTGCGTTGGATTGGAAGTTGTTTTAGGAACAGGGGAGATTATAACTCTTGGGTCCCAAGAGAGTAAGTTTATCGAAAACCCTTTTATAAGATTTGCGTTCGGACCAGATTTAATGGGAATCTTTCTTGGTGATAATGGTATTATGGGAGTAAAAACACAGGCTACGCTTAATATCTTTCGAAGACCACCTTATTATTCCGGGAAAACATTTTACATCGAGGACGATTCGTACGAAAAATCCCAACAAATAGTGTTAGACATGATGAAATTAGGTTGGTCAAAAGAATTAGGGATTTATGATTTCTTCTTCTACCCGCCCCCTTCAGTCATGGGTATTACAACGGATGGATTGATAGAGTCCTGGGGGGACATAAAAGGGGGTGTGATTTTCTATGTACACGAAGCATTCGATGAACAAGTTTTAGAGAGAACTTCTGATGTACTAGAAGGTATCGCAAAAAAGCATTCAACCCGCGAATTAGGCCCCAGTCCAGAAGAAGGAAACATAACTGATTGGTTTTACGCCGAGCAAGGACACTGGCAAATTTATCACAATCTCTTTTCAATGATGGGTCCAGACTATTTTGTTGCAACGACCGAATTCATATACCCGATTGCTAAATATCCCGAGATGCTTTATAAATTAGATAAGTGGGAAGAAGATCATCACGAAGAACTCTTTGATGCTGATGCAGAATCAGGAGTTGGGCAAGTGTACATGTTAAATCATAACTGCTGTTATTTTGGTACCGGCATTAACGCCACATCTGACGAGGACCTCAAAGAAGACGTGATTAAATTGTGGAAGGAACAATTCGAGTTCATTCTTAAAGAAGGAGGCGTTCTATACATGTGTGGTCAAATCGGTTCTCATGTAATTATCGATTCAAGAGTGTATTCTGACGAATATTACAACTTTTTTAAAGGAGTAAAGGAGGTTACTGATCCTAATCATATTATTAGTCCAGGAAAATTTAGATTTTAATGAGAGATGAGATGAGCATAATGACAGAAAAATTAAAACGACTTTCTGAACTAGAAGAGAGGATCCTATCTTGCATTGGTGTTGGTGATTGCCGGAATGCCTTAAAAGGACCATATAGCAAGCCTATTATAGAGATCAGTTGTCCAAATAGGGAACACGGAAGCGGTTTTGAAGTTCATTTCGCACGAGGAAGATTTTCCCTTGCTCGGGCTTTGTTAGATGGAAGGATAGAACCTAGTGAGGGTTTAGCAGAAGAAGTCTATCGTTGCACGCTCTGTGGATCGTGCAGATACGTGTGTAATAATTGCGAAAATCCTGATTTTATTGTCAATGCCCGGGAAAACATCGAGGATCACGTCGAAATTTGGGAGGAAATGAGAGCAGATTTGGTAGACGCTGGAGTTGCACCCCTTCCAAAACACAAAGAGATCTTTTCTCACCAAGAAAAAGAGCACAATCCCTACTTTGAAAAACACTCTGATCGGTTAAATTGGTTACCAAAAGACTCTTTATTTCTAAAACCTGGGGGAGAATATCTATTCTTCGTAGGGTGTACGTCTGCATATCGTTTAAACGACATTTCAAGAACTTTTCTGGATATTGCAGAACAAGCTAACCTTAAAATATCGATTTCCCCGGAAGAATGGTGCTGTGGGTCCGTTAATTTTAGAACGGGCGTCGAAAAGTTGGGAAAGGAAACTGCCCAGCATAATGCTGAGACATTTAAAGCAACGGGGATAAAAAAGATAATTGCCACGTGTGCTGGCTGTTATAGAACATTAAAAATCGACTATCCAAAATGGATTGAAGATTGGGATTTTGAAGTGCTGCATTCCATTGAAGTTATTGACGAATCGATACAAAATGGGAAGATAAAGATAACAAATAAGATTCCTGGAATCATCACCTATCACGATCCTTGCCATTTAGGGCGCCACGCTGAACTTTACGATGCTCCAAGAAGGGTAATTGAAGCTATCAAGCGGGACGAATTCATAGAAATGAGGAGAAACAGGGCAAATGCATATTGCTGTGGTGCGGGAGGGGGTGTAAAATCGGGATTTCCAGAGTTTGCGCTTGAAGTTGCTATTGAAAGGATCAAAGAAGCAGAAGAGACTGGCGCGGAATGGTTGACCAGTACTTGTCCTTTCTGTCTTGGAAATCTCAAGGACGCAGCTAACGCATCTGGTTCAAAGATTAAAGTGGTAGACCTTTTAGAATTAGTTAAGAAAGCAATTTAAAATATTTGTAATGTTACTTGTCTAATCTTTTTATAATATCCATGCAGATTCTATAAGCATTCACCAAATTTTCGAAGGTCATGTTTTCAATAACATCATATCTAGTGTGATAATAGTATTCTTTACTTGATTGTGGCGTGCTACTTAACGATGTTGCTGAAAGATGTTTGCGACAAAAACTCAGTGAATCTGTATAAGCAATTAAAGTTGTGACTTTTGTTTTAATGTTGAGATTATCCCCCGATTCTTTTAATAAATTGATGATCTCCTCATCCATTTTAACAAAACCTTGTAATTCAGATTTTCCAATTAAGAGAGGCGAATTCTTATTCCCGATCATGTCAATATTTATTATTTTCGCATCTTTAATATCATTAAAATGTGTTTTAACAAATGCCTTGCTGCCCTTTGAACCTGTTTCTTCGCACCCATATGCATTTATCCAAACCTCAACATTTTTTGGCTTGTTTTCTGGCAAGCTAAGGTTTTTCACGAGCTCGTAACAAACCGCCATCCCCGACAAGTTATCGTTTGCGCCCATTACGGGACGATTTGAAATTATTAAAAATAGCTGGACGATTGGTATTGGAATAGTGATGATGAAAACTATGAAAATAATCCGTTCAACTGGAAGAATAACAGATTCAAGTCCCGTAAGTAATAGAATGTTCTTTACAATTAAGATTAAAAACAATATCGTATTTAAGAACCAGTTTATCCCAATAATGATAGGAAACTTATTACGAAGTCTTCTTATGAGCGGGTATTCCCAATTTGAATCTACATGGCTTCCGATTATGACCAATGTTTTTGTCCGATTCTTAGGTTTTATCTTGCTAATAATGTTTTGAGATGATTTTTTAGGAAACATGAAATCAATAACTTCTTTAGCAAGGGTCATTTCACCAAATAAGATTAGGATTAATATAAACGCCACGAACAAACTCAACCAAGGTATTAACCAATAAAGAATAAGTGAAACAAAGTATAAAATCATCGGCAAGCGAAATGCTGCTTTATATGCTCCTGGATGCGTGTAAAATATCTCACTTACAACATCATCACAATAATTCTTCATTTTTTCTTTAAAAAGGTTTGCAGCCGCCATTTCTTCACTACTACAAGGTGCTCGCGAGCCAATATTATCGCAAAATTCTTGTACAAACTCTTTCATTTCCATTTCTAGCTTTGATTCTGCTTCTGTCATTCCAAGACACCTATCAATAATTTGTCAAACTCTTTTTTCTTTTTAAATACTGTTCAATATAAATATTTAATTTAAAATTATAAATTGAGCGTTATTAAAACGCTAATATTAAGTTTTTTAATGAAAAAATTTCTAACAATATTATCTGAATTAAAATGAACCAGAAATTGATAGAATCATGTCATTTAAGTTAAAATTAGAAAATAGTCGAATTTTAAAAGGAATTATAGAAACCTTGGCGAGTATTATTGACGAAACTGAATTTGTTGTCACTCCAAAGGAGCTGGCAATCTCAGCGATGGATCCTAGTCGAATATGCTTGTTAAAACTATCTATTAAAAAGGGTAATTTTGATGGATATGAATGTAGTACTGAATCTAAAGTAGGGTTAAACTTGGACGACTTGGACAAGATATTGAAAAGGAGCGCGAATGAGGATCAGTTAGAAATTGATTTTAACGAGAAAGAAAACAAGGTAAAAATCAAGATGGAGAGAGAAGGAACTAGCCGAACTCGAACGTTTAGTTTAGCCTTATTAGATATCGACATTGAAGAAATTCCCATGGAAAACCTGCTGGCTATTGAATATCCTACTAACTTTACAATTGATCCCCCCTTTTTAGTGGAAGCGATAAAAGACGCTGAAATTTATTCAGAAATACTCAACATCAAAGCTGAAGAAGGACAAGGATTAGTTTTCAGTTCTACGGGTCAAATTGGAGAAATGGAATATGATCTTAATCAGGAAGACCTTTTAGAAAGTAATATAAGCGATGTTAATAGTGGTGCGTATTCACTGACTTTTCTAAAAGCTATCTTGAAAATCGCATCTATTACTGAAAAACTGGAGATATCGTTGAGAACAGATCACCCATTAAAGATGATATTCAACCTGCTCGAAGGCGGAGAATTAAGCTATTTCTTGGCGCCACGGGTTGAAGAAGCTGACTTTGACGAAGATGATGACGACATGGACGAGTTTTAATTTACACAACAAATTAAAGTTATTAATAAATCAGTTTACTCATATCCATTAAAACCTATCAAGCTTATCAGTTATTAAGATATAATATTCTTTATAGAAAAGATTAGGGTGTCTTGAACATTAGAATTGAATTGCTAAATCATTATCCGTGGCTCCCATCTTTAAAAGATCACTATCCTGACTTGAAAACTGAGGTTTTTATCAAAGAACTCTTCAAAAAGTATCCTAAGGAAGAAATTCATGAGAGGATTTTGAGGATTTTTAAAGCAGCATTTCAAAATTTAGAACAAGTTCCAAAGTATGAAAGTGATGAATTGAACATTTATTTATATCTAATGCTTAAGATCTTATTGTATGTATTGGACAATAAATCAATAACGAATAGAATTGCTAACTTGTATTCAAAAATAAACTATGCTGAATTAATACAAGAAAATGATGCAAATATAGACGCTATTTGTGAAGATTTGGATTTAGAAGTGCTCTACTATGAGCACCCAATAACTTATGGTGCACATATTACTAAAAATCAAACAGAACGACTTCAAACAAATTTTAGAATTCATTTTATTGATTACTTAAAACTCGCTGCTAATTTAAGGGATGATTACAGAAAATTAATAAACAATCCTCTTACAGAGGGTTATGTTTTCATTCAAAAGAGGAGCTTAATAAGATTAATTCAAGAATTCGTGCGTGTAAAGGTGTTACCAAAGGAGAGCGACGATAAAGCAACATTAACAGCTTACAGAGAAAAATATTTTAATACTGAAGAATTTAAAGAAATCTACGACAAGATTATAGAAGAATGGAAAGAAAAGAAGGAAGATTTTGAATTTAAAGAATTTAAATTTTCTAAAGGCTCAGATCTTTCTGATAGTTTCCCACCTTGCTTGAAAGAAATTCTTCAAAAAGCTCAAGATGGGGTAAATTTAACCCATAACGAAAGACTATTTTTGGTCTTTTTACTACACGCTCTTGAATACCCCGTGGATAAAATCGTCGATATCTTTTCCGCATTGCCCGATTTTAATAGAGAAAAAACCTTATATCAAGTTAATTTCGCTTTAGAGAAAAAATATACCCCACATAAGTGTGATACATTAAAATCATTAAATTTTTGCATGGCTGAGAAGTATAAAGACGAGCTCTGTTTAAACGGATACTACTCTAGAAAAACAGACGAGCAGAAGAAAATTTCACACCCACTTTTTTACATTCAAATAAAACAATATCGCATGTCAAGACCTCAAAATATACCAAATACTCAAGCAGGAAATGAAAATGAATGAAAATATTTATTTAAACAGGTTATTTCGGCAATATTATCGAGAAAAACAAGCCAATTTGCCGGAAGTCTCTTCAATTCAGCAGAGAGAATTTGGGTTTTTTGAATGGGACAGGCCAGGAATGAACAGACACATGACATTTAATACGCTTGATAATTTAAAAAAATATTTAATTGATAAAGGACCAAGGCATGTCTATAACAGCGGAGCACTCTATTTAGAACCAGATAATCTTGTCATGGAGAATAAAATATATCAAGGGTGTGATTTGATCATTGATATTGATGTCGACCATTTTTTCACGCCATGCAAGGAAGATCACGATATTTGGTATTGTGTCGATTGTAATAAATCTGGTAAAGGAATGCATCCCTCAAAATGTCCTAATTGTAATAAAACTCGATTTAAAAGCTTAACATGGATATGCGAGGAGTGTTTAGAAGTTGCTAAAAAATCAATCTCCACGTTAATTCACGATTATTTAATCCCTGACTTTAGAATTAAAGAAAGTGAGTTAAACATTGCATTTTCCGGTCATAGAGGATATCATATCAAAGTAGAAAATAATAAAGTTAGAACTCTTTCTAGCGAAAGTAGAAGAGAAATAGTTGATTATTTATCTGGAAATAATATCTCTTTTGAAGTGTTGGGTTTTCGAATGATTAACCAAGTTATATATGGATTAAGAAAGGATAATATCGGCTGGTCCCAGAAAATCGTAAATAAAATTGAAGAAAT
>JAEORV010000044.1 GCA_016840695.1 Promethearchaeota archaeon | reverse complement strand
ATAAATCATTTCTTATTCCAAACACAACATTTTGAGATACCCTTGCCATCCCATATTGAGAAATATAGTTTGAAATGGCCATGAATATCATCATCGATAAGTAAAGCATAGTCATAGATAGAATATATTGCGCATTTTGAGCTATAATTCCATCATCAATGATACTTGCTGATATTAATGGACTTAAAGACATTATGATTGTTCCAAATAATAACAAAATTATGAAGAGTAAAAAGGATCTTCGATGAGGTTTTAGATAAGAAATGAGAAATTTCCATAGTTCTCCTCGAGGATTATTCAATTCTTTATCGTTTTCGTCAAACATCATCATTCTACGCATTCCTGAAGTGGGTTGTCGAATCTCTTTTTCAGGTTCTTTTGACTTGTTCTGATTTTCCATGCTCATTTTTAAATCCCTCCTTCTACAGTTTCTTTCTTTTCTGTTCCAAATTTTTGTTTTTGGAACAAAGTTTCATAAATTTGCTTGTATAATACATTCGAGTCTATTAATTGATCATGTGTTCCTTTTCCTACAACGCGTCCTTTATCTAACACTAAAATTGAATCAGCATTTCGAATCGTTGAAATACGTTGAGTAATAATAAGCGTTGTAGTTCCTTTCATTATTCTTTCTAAGGCGTTCTGAATCTTGAACTCTGTTTCTACATCTACAGAACTCGTTGAATCGTCAAAAATTAATATCTTTGGTTTTACAATTATAGCACGTGCTATTGATAAGCGCTGTTTTTGACCTCCCGACAATCTTGTTCCTCTTTCTCCCACAATAGTCTCATAACCCTCCGGAAGAGATGCGATAAAATCGTGTAGGTTAGCAATTTTAGCTGCAGACTCAATTTCCTCTTGAGTTGCGTTTTCTACACCAAACGCAATGTTTTTTCCAATGCTCTTATTAAATAGAAATGTTTCCTGAGAAACAATCCCTATGTTCTGCCTTAAATCTTTCAATAAGAATTTTTTTATGCTAATATCGTCGATTTTTATCGTTCCTTCATTAATTTCGTAAAACCTTGGTAACAAATTAATAATGGTAGATTTACCACTTCCTGTAGTTCCGAGAATTGCCAGTTTTTTTCCCGCAGGAACTTCAAATGTAATATCTTTTAATACCCTATGATCGCTTGTATAACCAAAGGAAACATTTTCAAATTTTACGTCTCCTTTCATTGAAGTTATGGGAATTGCACCCTTTATATCTTTCACATCAGGAGTTGATTCTATCACCTCTCTAATACGCGAAAGGGCTGCGTCTGCCTGTATATACATCATCATGATTTGCCCCCACATGACGAGTGGAAACATTAGAATACCCAAATACCCTTGAAACGTTACCAATATCTCTAACTCCATAGCCCCTTGAATAACTAAGTTTCCTCCGATAAATAAAACACTAACCATTGTAAAACCAATTATCACGTAATTCAGAGGCATGATTAGCGAGTCAAACTTTGCCGTGCGCACGCTAGCGTTATAAAATCTCTTGTTGTTATCATAAAACTTTTGTCGTTCTTTATCTTGATTGCTAAACATACGTACTACTTGAGCTCCAATGATATTTTCACGTATGGTATTTGTTAATTCTCCAAAGCTTTCTCTAGTTTCGTAATAAATGGGTTTCATTTTTTTTGTTAGTATGAAAGATGCTATCAGAGAAGTTGGGATTACAATCATGAAAATTAAAGATAATTGGAGGTTGAGGAAGATGGATGCAGATACCACACCAACCATTTGAATTGATCCTTGAAGACCTAAATTAAAACCCATTCCAAATATACCTTGAGTTTCTTCTACATCAGAAGTTGCGCGAGCAATTAATTGCCCTGTTTCTGTTTTATCAAAATAGGAAAATGATTGTCGAAATATTGCGTTGTTGATATTTATTCGCAAATAGTATGCAGCTGCGGATGCTACAACTGCTCCTTGAAGCCTTCCTGTTCTATTTGTATAAAAACTCAAAAAACCAAATAATATAATCATGGAAAAGTAAAACAATAAATCCCAACCTGTTAAAGGTACTGCATTATTTGGATCTAATCCTCCAACCATTCTTCCAGTAAAAATTGGTACAAACAGAGCAAAGACAATTGACATGCTCTGATAGACTAAAGAAAGAATAAATTCCTTCCTTGATTTTGCCAAATATTTAAAGATCATTCCTGTTGAGCCCATTTATCCTGCCATCTCTTTTAAGTTCTTGTTAATAACTTTCTATAGCTTTAATCGTGATTATTTTTCATTCTGATTGGTACTTAATTTTTTTTTCTCTTTTAGAATTTTTTCAAGCATTTTTGTCAAGTCAGATTCCATTCTCGTTAATATCTCCAGCTTTTCTTCATCAGAGATGTCTCTTTGAATGACATGTTCTACTGGACTGCTCCACACCTTGAATGTAGCTTCTTTTAAGAAAGTCACGTGATCAAAATTCGTATCCTCAATTGGGAATCTCTCCTTTATGAACTTAAAATACTTGGATAAATTTTCCCTGAGATCACCAAGTTTTTCCTCTCCTTGTTCAGATAAAAAATATAAATGCTTTGGTCTCCCTGTCTCGGAACTAATATCGTCTTTCTTAATTAAATCGCCATTTTCTTCTAAGTTCTTCATTAATCGATATATTTTGGAGTGTGGAATATTCCCTTATTGTTTTAAATCATAATATGTCAAGCCATTTGGATTATTCTTTATAGTATTAAATATGAATAGGGTACTTATCTCTCGCATAAAATCTTTAAAGAAGCTAAATTGTTTAGGCCACATATCTGCTTGTTTTAAGAAAATTAAAATATTTTTTTCAAAATGAAATATTTAATTTTTGTAATATGAGAGCGTTTATAAATTTTTTTCATTTTGAAATATTACTTTTTCTCCCAAAATATTATTATTTATAAGTATTATATTTTTAGTAAGGTAAGAGGATCCTAATTGCTTGTTATAATTCTTTTCCGGTAAGTATATACAAATAATTATAGGAATTCATTATAGGGTGAAAATACAATGAGTTTTGTACGTGACAGGCCCGCTGTTCGATGAATATCGTAATCCTGAAATACTTTTAAAGAGGTCATTTTCATTAAAGTTTGGAACGATGGATACATTGGGAACGCAAAATCCTCCCATTCAGGTTCAAGTTCATTGGATGCTAGCTTAATTCTTCCCGCATTAAGGATCCGTGCGCCCAATACTGGTAAAAGTTTCCTCGAATGCTTTCCATAGATCATATAGGCTTCTCTACCAGAGAGCTCAACGTCGTTCCCTTCATAACCTTCTGGATATATCGCTTTTTCCTTATACGCAAAAAAATTAAGCACGATGATTGGATTATTTTTATTGAGATTTATTATCTTTTGTGCACGTTCGAGAACTACTGAATTTGGAGGATCACTCTTACCTAAAGTTGATATATCTATTTTTGAATTCTTCTTCATTCGCTTGGAAGCTAATTTAAGAAGTTTAAAAAAAAATTGTGGGGCAAGAGCAACTAAGAAAACCTTATATTCCTTTAAATTCGAGTTCTCTAAGCGTTCAAGAATATCATGGTATCTAGATTTATTAAATTTTATTAGTAAAAACTCGTCCCAGTCATGCTCGTTTTCGTAAATTAGAGGTATTCCATTGCGAGCAGCGAATAATACCTTTTCAGTTTTCAAGATATCCTTTCCATTCCAGTTATTATCATTGTAATTTAATAATACAATTGCACCTGTTTTTAATTCTCTTGGTGTCCGGGAATTTTGCATCATTTGATTCGCCTTAGTAAAGTCGTTCGGATGTTTTTTAACATCAATTAAGGCAAGCACTAGCAGAATTGTCATTGAAAGTGCACATGTAATCCCGATAAAGAAGTACGCATCAAGCGTTATTCCAAAGAGCGTAAAAATCATTATATCCAAATACCAAAACGCAATAACAGGGGCTATAATCTGACCAATAGATTGCATGTTCGTGGCGTATCCACTTATAAGTCCTTGTTTATCTTCATCAACGGTCCTGCTAAGGGCAGTTTGGGTGATTGTTCTAGAAACAACATTTGAAAATACAAAAGGGAAAATAAAAATCAAAAGCCACCACGCTACGGTCATAAAAGGATATATTAAGGAATTAATAATTCCAAGTATTATTGCAAAAATAAATAATTTTTTTTCTCCAAATTTTGATTTCAAAGGTTTGATTAATCCACCCCCAACAATTATCATAATAACTCCTGACATTGCAGCAAATAATCCAATAAAAGTTACTGGTAGACCGTATCTGGAACCAAGGACGAACGCAAAGCTCGAGTTAAACATTACAACAATAAAGTTCATGAAAAAGATTTCAACCAATCTAAGGATTACAATACCTGTTAATACCTTTGTTTTTTTACCGTTTAATTCTATTATCTGCTTTTTTCTTTTCTTGAGTTCTAAAATGCGCTCTTTAGGCATGCTTTCAACAAGAAATTTTATCACGAGAATGATTGAAATTGATGAAAGAATTGAAGCAATAAATGAGGGGAGTTGCCAAATATTATCACCAGCAATTCCGCCTATAGCGGGACCAAAAATCATGCTAAAAGCCATTACACCTGTAAATTTACCTACACTCTCTGAACGGCTTTTCGCCTCCGTTATATCGCTGATATAAGCTCTAATTATAGGGATCTGCCCTCCAAAAACGCCATCAAGAACCCTAGACAAAAATATCATGTAAATTGAACTGGACAATCCTAATAATAGGAAAGACGCTAGGGTTCCAAACTGCGACACGAGTAATAGAGGTTTTCTTCCGTAATGATCGCTTAATTTACCCCACATTGGAGCGAAGAAAAACGCAGCAGCAGCATTCGATGCAATTATTAACCCTGTTAACAATGGAGGCGCACCAAATACTTCATTTATAATACGAGGTAATAGAGGTAAGATCATTGAATATCCCAAAACATCAACCATGACACATAGCATAATTGTTGTCATTGCTGATTTTTCATTAATGTTAAAGCGCTCCAATTTCTCTTGGTGGTTTTCTATTTCATTCATGATATTGTTATTATTTTTTTAATTTAAAAATGATATTCAATGAAATTATTTCTCAGAAAAAAACCTTGTTAAATAAGCTAAATAATATCAAAAATTATAAATTTCTTCATAAGATAATCGTAAAGCCAAGTTTTTTATAATCTTTTAGATAATTTATATAACAATCTAAGGTGAAAAAACATGACAGAAGTATTTATTGTAGACACGAAACAAGGCATTCAAACCGCAGTCAACGAAATGTTCTCACATTTAGAGAAAACTGGACCCATTTTAAAAAGTTCAAAAGAAGTGTATATCAAAGTTAATGGAATCGATTTTAAAAAGCACGTGTACACGTCTCCAGAAGTTGTAAGAGCCGTTATTGAATATCTCAAGAAAATCGGTGCAACGAACGTATTTGTAATGGAGAATTCGACACAAGCAAATATGACCAGGGTTGTTTTCGAAATTACGGGTTATAAAAAGGTATGTAAAGAAACGGGAGCAAAACCCGTGTATTTAGACGAAGAAAAAACGCAGACTTTTACTTTTAAAGGCAAACCATCGGTTTCTGAGGATCCAAATGGCTACAATTTAACGACTTTTAGATTGTCAAAAACCGTAGTTAAAATCATGGAGAATAGAGATATATACACATATATTAACATGCCAAAACTTAAAACTCATTCAATGGCAGGAGTAACTCTCGGGATCAAGAACCAATGGGGATTTCCACAGCACGCAGACAGGGGAAAAGATCATAACTTTAATTTACACTCAAAATTAGTTGATATGTACGAATATATAAAACCTGATTTTACGATTATTGATGGGATTGAAGGAACCATTCACGGGCATTACCCTCCTACTGCATGGGCTGATCGACTTGTTAAAGAATTCAACATTTTAATTGGAGGTTGGGACACTGTAGCTGTAGATGTCGTCGGTGCTAGAGTTTTTGGCTTAACGGTTGATGAGGTCCCTCACTTGAAGATTGCACAGGAACGAGGTTTAGGTGAAGGAGATTTGACTAAGATTGATGTGGTTGGCAAGGATTTAACAGAATACAAGGAAAAATACGACTGGGATTTGCTCCAGGAGTTTCCCGAAGATGTAAAGATTATAAGAGGTAGTGAATTATTATGTCGAGAAGGGTGTCAAAACAATCCGCTTGCGCTTTTACAAATGCTTGCTTACGATTTTCCTGAAAAATTTAAAGGTGGATGGTTTATTGTCATGGGAAAAGGATTTGAAAAAAATCTAGCAGAACAATTAAGAAAGGAAGGATATACTAAAGGTTTAGTTGCGGGTTATTGTGCTATTGAGGAGGTTGGTGAAATTTTAAGAAATGAATTTGGAAAAAAGAATGTATATTTTTCAGAGCATTGTAATAGTTTAGCTCAAACAACCACTGCTGAATTAAAGTTGTCAGGTGTTCAAACATTTGATTTGGTTCCAATATCCCTGTTAAAATCAACAAAACTAATCCTTCTGGTGAAATTACACGGTTCTAAAGCTTTAATTCCATCCCTATTCTAAAATCACCACTTCTTTTTTTTTCACGAACATCGTGAAACCGACAAAAATATAAAGCTTTAAAAATATCATCGATCTTTATTTTAATAGAGATGGAGATAGGTTTATATTCAGAGATAAAGCAATTTTTATCAATCTCAGGGGATAATAAAGAACTCGAGCAAATTATTAACAAAAGTTCTTTCTCAGAAGAAGAACAAGTTGTAATTCTAGAGAAAATCCTAAGATTCGTTAAATATTTTTCAATGTTTAAAGACATAAAACCTTTTATGGAAGCCGTTTACAATATCATATTAAAAACGATTGAAGTTAAATTAGATTCGGTGAATGATGTTGACAAGTTATTTGTAAAAAATGCCTTACAAAGATTCATTACTGAATTCGTGAATTATTCAAGAATGAATAATAAAGACACCGTTCTCGATTATTTGTCAGGGTCACTACAAAAGCTACAAGTTCAACCACTCATATTGAATCTAGGTTTTTTATTAAAACCGATGTACAACGACGAAGGATATCTCAATAAAATTAAAGGTCTCGACGACGAAGAGGTTACCTATGTTGTTAATACTGAAAATGAAATTAAAATTAAGAAAAGGGTTGACTTATGGCTTGATACTCAAGAATTATCCTTAGATCATCAAGATGAATTAAGGGAAAGACTCATAGAAGAATTTGATAGTATAAACATGACGGATAAAAGAGGAATCTCAAGAGACTCAGGAGAATACAAGAGATTACTTGGAGAGATAGTAGAAATGCTTTCTTTAAAACTAACTGTTTTAAGTCTCATGGAATCCATACCTGAAGATTCTTTTTTACCAGAGCCCTTGCCGATAAAATAACTCCTTCTAATGCGTGTTTTTAAAGAATAGCTTGAAAAACCTTGAAATATCGAATGCTCTTGACTTCATTCTAGTTTTTGTTGTGTATTTTCCATATTTCTGAATAAATAAATTATTAAATATGAGTTTCGATATTAATACTTAAAATATATTTTTTTTTACCTAAGTGAAAACCATGGAAGAAAAAGATTTAACTCCTGAGGAGATAGAGAAACAGAAGAAAATCGTTGATAGCACTTATAAAAAGGAAAAAGAAGAAAGAGAAGAGTATTTAAAAAGTTTTGAAGAAGAAAGAAAGAAATCGATTGAACAGAGCAAAGAAATCATTTCCCCCTCCGTTAATGAAAAAGCATTCATGATAGATAGAAAAAAAGAGCAAGCTTCAAAGATTAAAGATTTACAGCCCGATCTTCTTACTCCTGCGAGACAAATTAGAGAAACTGTCGAATTAAAAGCCTTTCAAATAGATCGAAAACGGGAATTGGATGAACAGCGTTCTCAAATACATCCTGATATCGAAGGGACTGCAGAAGTGATTAATCATACGATTTCAGAGAAAGCGTTTCACATCACCAGGCAAAAAGAATTGAACGAACAACGAGCTCAATTACATCCTGATATGGAAAAATCAGCTGAAGCAATAACGCCTATAGTTTCAGAAAAAGCTTTCTTTAGAGAAAAACAGAGAGAGAAAGATGAACAACTATTGAGCTTACGGCCTGATATTGAGGGTTCTGCTGACAAGATAAAATCCACGATTTCAGAGAAATCATTTCAAAGGATGAAGCAACGAGAGTTGGATCAAATACGAATGGAACTTCATCCTGATATGGATGGATCTGCTGAAGCTATTCAATCCACGATTGCAGAAAAAGCATTTCAAATAGACAGAATAAAAGAAAGAGACGAGCAAAGAACTAAGTTACGCCCAGACATCGAAAAGACCGCAGAAGCGATTCAACCAACAATTGCTGAAAAAGCGTTCCACATTGACCGGCAGAAGGAAAGAGACGAGCAACGAGCTAAGTTACGCCCAGACATCGAAAAGACCGCAGAAGCGATACAACCCGCAATTGCTGAAAAAGCGTTCCACATTGA